>JAEYUH010000085.1 GCA_023432725.1 Actinomycetes bacterium
AGCCGGTGGGCCAGCGGGGCGAAGATCTCAAGGGTGTCGCGGGCGATCCTGGCCTGCTTGTCCTGGCGCAGGTGGCCGAGGGTGCGCATGTTGTGCAGCCGGTCGGCGAGCTTGATCACCAGCACCCTGATGTCCTTGCTCATCGCCAGCACCATCTTGCGGATGGTCTCGGCCTTGGCCGACTCGCCGTACTGGATCTTGTCCAGCTTGGTGACGCCGTCGACCATGGCGGCGATCTCGGGGCCGAAGTCGATGGTCAACTGCTCGACGGTGTAGGAGGTGTCCTCGACGGTGTCGTGCAGCAGGGCAGCGCACAGCGTCGGCTCGTTCATCCCGAGTTCGGCCAGGATCGTCGCGACCGCCAGCGGGTGGGTGATGTAGTCGTCGCCAGAGCGCCGCTTCTGCCCGGTGTGGTAGTGCTCGGCGGTCCGGTAGGCGCGCTCGATCAGCGCGATGTCGGCCTTCGGGTGGTGGGCCCGCAGTACCCGCAGCAGCGGGTCGAGGACCACCGCCTGCTGCGTCTTCTGGGCCCCCAGGCGCGAGAGCATCTGGCGCATCCGCAGCCGGGGCTGCTCTCCGCTGGCAGCCGCCATGCGCGCAGCGATCACCGACTGGGGTTCACCGGGCAGGCCGTCCGAAGCCCCGTAGGGTCCGTGGACTCCTTCGGTGGACACCCGCTCTCCTCGCTGCTCGTGGATCGTGCCGCCCAGTCTAGGACCTTCGCTCGGCCCGTCACCCACCCGCCGTCCACCGAGGCCGGCTGACCGTGGCCCTTCGCTTCCTACTGCTCGGGACGACGGACCGGCGCGGTGGCGGATTTGCGGACCACGATGATCTCGTCACCGGTGTGGAGCACCTCTGCCGCGCCTTCGAAGAAGCGGCGCAGGGTCTTGTTGCGGACCACCGCCAGCACCCGCTCGCCCGGGACCTCTGAGGCGCTCTTGCCCTCTTCCTCGCGGCTCACCATCCGCTGCGCGACCTCGAGGCCGTCACCGGTTGTGAGCAGGTCTTCGATCACGGTCCCCAGGTGGGGGCTGATGGACGACAACCCCATCAGGCGTCCTACCGCGTCGGAGGAGGTGACCACGGCGTCCGCGCCCGACTGCCGCACCAGCGGCAGGTTCTGCGAATCGCGGACCGCGGCCACCAGGTGGGCGTTGCGGTTCAGCTGGCGCACGGTGAGGGTGGCGAGGATGGTGGTGTCGTCACGGTTCACCGTGATGATCACCTCCCTGGCCTTCGGCAGTTCCGCGCGGTGCAGCAGTTCCCGCGAGGTGGCGTCCCCCTCGAAGGCGGCCAGACCGTGGCGGTTGGCGGCGGCGACGGCGTGGGGGTCGGCGTCGATGACGACGATCCGCTCCACCGGAACCCCGTTGCGCTGCAGGGTGGCCACGGCGCTGGCGCCCATGGTGCCGTACCCGATCACGACGGTGTGGTTGCGCAGCGTCTTGCGCCACTGGGAATCCATCAGGGCCCTCCTGCCCTCGTTGGCGAGTACCTCGACGGTGGTGCCGACCAGCAACACGAGGAAGGCGATGCGGATCGGCGTGACCACGATCGTGTTGATCAGCCTGGCGTGGTCGGAGACCGGCGTGATGTCGCCGTACCCGGTTGTCGTCATGGTGACGGTGGCGTAGTACAGCGCATCGATGAACGAGATGCCGTCATGGGACACGTTGTCGGAGTAGGACCCGCGATCGAACCAGACCAGCAGAGCGATCACCATCAGCAGGCCGAGGGCCAGCGCGAGCCGCTTGATCAGTTCCATCCCGGGCGTCGACGCCCGGGCGGGCAGGTACACCTGCGCCCGTCCCGCCCACGGGATGTTGGACGGCGCGAAGTGAAGCCTGCGCTTGGCCATCAGATGGTCAGGACCGCCGAGCAGTCCGTGATCTGGAGGCTCTCGAGGTGCTCTCTCCCCTTCAGGAAGCTGAGCTCCAGTACGACGGCGACGTGGACGAGGTCCGCGCCGAGCCGCTCGACGAGCTTGGCGGTGGCGCCGATGGTTCCGCCGGTGGCGAGCACGTCATCGATCACCAGCACGCGCGAACCGGGCAGCACGGCATCGGCGTGCACGGCGAGGGTCTCCGTGCCGTACTCGAGGGCGAAGTCCTCGGTGTAGACCTCGCCCGGCAACTTGCCCGGCTTGCGGACCGGGACGAACCCTGCCCCGAGTTCCAGCGCCACAGGACCCGCGAAGATGAACCCGCGGGCCTCCATCCCGACCACGAAGTCGATCCCGGCCGGGGCGTTGGCCGCGAGCTCCTGGATGGTCGCGCGATAGCCGGCCGCCGAGGCGAGCAGCGGGGTGATGTCCTTGAACAGCACCCCCGGCTTCGGGAAGTCGGGGACGTCCCTGATGAGACTCGCGATCAGGCTCTGGTTGGGGTTCATCGCGCCCGCCTACCTGCGTCGGTCGCTGCGCGACTGGCGCGTCGGCTGCGACCGCTGCCTGCGGGCCTCCACCTCGGCCGCCGACAGCAGGCCGAGTGACTCCGGGTCCACCGCGGGCTCCTCTGAGACCAGCAGCGGCACCGTCGACACCGGCTCGACCGGCGCGCCGACAGCCGCGCGGTCCTTGCCGCGGGCTGCCCTGCGGTCCAGCCGCGCGCGGTGCTCCTTCATCGCCGGCTCCGACTCGCGCATGTCCGCCAGCAACGGGGTGGCGATGAAGATCGACGAGTAGGCCCCGGCCACCATGCCGACGAACAGGGCGAGGCCCAGGTCCTTCAGCGGTCCGGTCTGCAGGATGAAGGCGCCGGTGAACAGCAGCGCCGCCACCGGCAGGACGCCGATGATGGTGGTGTTCACAGAGCGGATCAGCACCTGGTTGACAGCCAGGTTGGCCTGGTGGGAGTACGTGTACCGCGACTTCTCGAGGTCGGCCACGTTCTCGCGGATCTTGTCGAAGACCACCACCGTGTCGTACAGCGAGTAGCCGAGGATGGTCAGCACGCCGATCATCGTCGCCGGGGTGACCGAGAACCCGACGATCGCGTAGACCCCGATCGTCACCACGAGGTCGTGCAGCAGCGCGACCATCGCCGCGATCGACATCTTGAAGTCGCGGAAGTACCCCCAGATCAGCAGCATCACCAGGCCGATGAAGACTGCCAGCGCGATCAGCGCCTGCTGGGTGATCTGCTGGCCCCACGAGGCGCCGATCAGCGAGTACGCGACGTCGTCGATGGAGATGCCGAGTTCGGTGGCGATCGCCCCCTTGACCAGGGCGACCTCGGCGACGTCGAGGGACCGGGTCTGGATCCGAACCGTGGAATCGCCGACCGTGGTCACGGTGAGCTCGTCGTTGTCCGGCAGGCCGAGGCGCTCCACGGCGGTGCGAACCTCGTCGACGGTCTGGGAGGTGACGGAGGCCGGGGCCTGGAAGTCGGCACCACCGCGGAACTCGATGCCGAGGTTGAGACCACGCACAGCGATGGCGAGGATGCAGACCGTCAGGATCACCGCGGTCGCGATGTACCAGATCTTCCGCTTGCCGACGAACTCGTAGGACAGCTCACCGGTGTACAGCCGGTGCGCGAAACCGTTGCCGCGGGCCATCAGGCCACCCCTCCCACCGTGACGGGGCGACGCTTGCCGTTGTGCAGCGGCGGGTTCGTCGCACCCAGGTGCTCAGCCTCGAAGCCGGAGAACCTGTGACCGCCGCCGAAGAACTTGGTCTTGCCGAGCAGCGTCACCAGCGGCTTGGTGAAGAAGAACACGATGGCGATGTCGATCAGCGTGGTGAGGCCCAGCGTGAATGCGAAGCCCTTGACCGCGCCGATCGCCAGCACGAACAGCACCACCGCCGACAGCAGCGAGACCGAGTCGGCGACCAGGATCGTCTTGCGCGACCGCTCCCAACCGGTCTCGATGGCGGCCTTCAGGCTGCGGCCCTCACGCACTTCGTCCCTGATCCGTTCGAAGTAGATGATGAACGAGTCGGCGGTGACGCCGATCGCCATGATCGCGCCGGCGATGCCGGGCAGGTTGAGCGCGAAGCCCATGCCCTGGCCGAGCAGCACCATCATCACGTAGGTGATCGCCGCGGCGATCGCCAGGGAGGCGACCACGACGATCGCGAGGGCACGGTAGTACAGCAGGCTGTAGAGCACGACCAGCGCCAGACCGATCAGGCCGGCGATGATGCCCGCCTGCAACTGCTCTCCGCCCAGCTTGGCCGACACGTTGTCCACGCTGGAGACGTCGAAGGACAGCGGCAGGGCGCCGTAGGTGAGCACGTTCGCCAGGGACGTGGCCGACGCCTGGGTGAACGAGCCCGAGATCTCGGCGCGGCCGCCCGGAATCGGGTTCTCCACGTTCGGGGCCGAGATCACCGAGTCGTCCAGCACGATCGCGAACTGGCTCAGCGGCCGCGACTGCGTCGACAGGTGGGTGGTGACGGTGTTGAAGTCGCGGGCGCCCTGGTCGTTGAACTCGAGGGCCACCACCCACGACACCGAGGCCTGCGGGACCGACGCGTACGCCCGGGTGACCTGGTCGCCACGGATCAGGGCCGGACCGAGCAGGTACTTGTAGGTGTTCGTCTCGTCGCAGGCGATCAGCGGCTGGTCGACGACCGGCGGGGTGGGCGAATCCTCGCCGCAGGTGAACGCCTCGAACTCGTCGGTGTCGCGAGCCGCCGGCTCCCACTTCAGGAGTTCGTCAAGGGTCGGGGCGGGGTTCGCCGGGGCGGTCGGACGCGGGCTCGGAACCGGCGTCGGCAGCTGCGGCAACGGACGGCGGTTGGTGGCGGTCGGGGACGGCGAGGCGGTGGCCTCCGGAGCCTCCCCCGGCTGCTCGGCCGGCTCTTCTCCGGGCTCGACGGCGGCGGGCGCGGCCTCCTCGGCGAACACCTTGCGGAAGTACAGCTGGGCGGTCTGGCCGACCATCTCCACCAGCTCGTCGGCCTGGACGTTCGGCACCGAGACCACGATCTGGCGGTCGCCGCTGGTGGTCACCTCGGTCTCGCCCACGCCCATCGAGTCGACCCGCTGCTGGATGATCGTCCGCGCCAGCTCGAGGCTGGTCGGGTCGACCGATCCCTCGCCGGTGACGTTGGAGGCGGTCAGCGTGATCGTCGTCCCGCCGCGCAGGTCGAGGCCGAGCTTGGGGGTGTAGACCCCGGACAGGCCCATCATTGCGTAGAGCGCGACCACCACGAGCCCGAACACCACGAGGGTGCGGACCGGGTGGCGGTGTTTCCTGCTTGTCGTTGCCACGGTTTCTTTCTCAGTCCTCGAGCGCCTTGCCCGCTGGGCCTAGTTCCTGCGGTCTTCCTCGGTGTCGGTCGAGGGCGGGGTCGGGTCGAAGGTCATCGGCTCCGACGGCTCGTAGGCCATCGGCTCGGACGACTCGTAGGCCATCGGTTCGGCCGGCTCGGAGGCAGTCTCGTCGAGCTCGGTGACGGCCTCGGCGTCAGCGTCGACGTACTCGAACTCGTCCTCGATCGGCTGGGTGGAGATCGCCCGCTTGTCGATGGTGATCTCCACACCCGGGGCGATCTCAAGGATCGCCTGCTTCTCGCCCAGGTGGCTGATCGTGCCGATGATGCCCGAGATGGTCATGACCCGCGAGCCCGCTTCAAGCGCGGCGAGCTTGGACTGCTGCTCCTTGGTGCGCTTCTGCTGCGGCCTGATGAGCAGGAAGTACAGTGCGGCGCCCATCAGCACCACCATCAAGACGGTTTCCATCACGAATCCTCACGTTGTGCACGGCCAGAAGACGGTCGGGGCCGCCGACCCGATAGCGTACCGCCGGATCGCAGAATCACCCATTTGAACCGCAGGTAGCTCACTCATTCGCCGAGAAGAGGTCCGGTGCGGACTGCGGCGGGGTGAGGCCGAGATGCTGCCAGGCCCGGGGGGTGGCGACCCGGCCCCGCGGGGTGCGGGCGAGGAAGCCCTGCCGGACCAGGAACGGCTCGGCCACCTCCTCGACGGTCTCGACCTCCTCGGCGACCGCCATCGCCAAGGTGGTGATGCCGACCGGGCCGCCGCCGAACCTGCGGCACAGCGCGTCCAGCACGGCGCGGTCGAGCCGGTCCAGGCCGAGCGGGTCGACCTCGTAGAGCTCGAGCGCCGCGGCGGCCACCTGCCGGGTGAGTCGGCCGTCGGAGCGGACCTGGGCGTAGTCACGCACCCGTCGCAGCAGCCGGTTGGCGATCCGCGGGGTGCCACGGGAGCGGGAGGCGATCTCGCGGGCGGTGCCCTGCCCCAGTTCGATGGCCAACAGCTGGGCGGAACGGGCGATGATCGCCTCCAGCGCGTCGCTCTCGTAGAAGTCGAGCTGGGCGGTGAAACCGAACCGGTCGCGCAACGGGCCGGGCAGCAGGCCCGCCCTCGTGGTGGCTCCCACCAGGGTGAAGGGAGGGATCTCCAGCGGGATCGCGGTGGCGCCGGGGCCCTTCCCGACGACGACATCCACCCGGAAGTCCTCCATCGCCAGGTAGAGCATCTCCTCGGCCGGCCGCGACATCCGGTGGATCTCGTCGAGGAAGAACACCTCGCCCTCGGTGAGCCCGGACAGGATCGCGGCCAGGTCACCGGCGTGCTGGATCGCAGGGCCGGAGGTGATCCGCAGCGGGGCACCCAGCTCGGCGGCGATGATCATCGCCAGGGTCGTCTTGCCCAGGCCGGGCGGACCCGAGAGCAGCACATGCTCAGGCACGCTGCCGCGGTGCCGGGCAGCGTCGAGCACCAGCCCCAGCTGGGCGCTGACCCGTGGCTGACCGGTGAACTCGGTCAGCCGGGCGGGTCGCAGCGCGGACTCGGCGGCCAGTTCGCCGGAGTGGGCGTGCGGGTCGAGCGGGTCGGTCTCGGAATCGGGGCGGGCCACGGCACTCACTTTGCCAGCGTCCGCAGCGCGGCGCGCATCAGCACCGCCACCGACGGCTGCGGGTCGGCATCGGCGAGCTCGGCCACCCGGTCACAGGCGGCCTCGGCATCACGGGTCGACCAGCCGAGGCCCTCCAGGCCGGAGCGCACCTGCTCGCGCCAGCCCTCGGCGAGTTCGGCGGCGGTCGCGGCGACCGCGAGCTGTCCGACCTTGTCCTTCAGTTCGAGGATGATGCGCTGGGCGCCCTTCGCCCCGATCCCCGGCACCCTGGTCAACGCGGCGACGTTCCCGCCGGCCACCGCAGCCCGCAATCCGTCCGGGCCGAGCGTGGCCACCACCGAGAGCGCGATCTTCGGGCCGATCCCCGAGGCACCCTGCACCAGTTCGAAACAGTCCCGCTCCGCGACCTGGCCGAAGCCGTAGAGGGTGAGGGACTCCTCGCGGACGATCAGGGTGGTGGCCAGCGTGGCGGTCTCGCCCACCGTCAGCCCGGACGCGGTGGCCGGCGGGCACAGCACGTGCATCCCCACCCCGCCGACGTCGATCACCGCCCACGCGGCGCCGACGGCGACGACGCTGCCCCGAAGCTGCGCGATCATGCTGTCCTCCCCCGGGCCGCCCTGGCGAGCGCCGCCTCGATCCGGTCCTGGCCCGCGCCCCGCCACAGGTGGCAGATCGCCAACGCGACCGCGTCGGCGGCATCGGCGGGCTTCGGCGGCGCGTCCAGCTTGAGGATGCGGCTCACCATCGTGCCGACCTGGGCCTTCTGGGCGCGTCCGGAGCCGGTGATCGCCGCCTTGACCTCGGTGGGGGTGTGCAGGTGGACCGGCAGCCCCTGCCGGGCGGCGACCAGCATCGCTATCCCGGCTGCCTGCATGGTGCCCATGACGCTCAACACGTTCTGGTCGGCGAAGACCCGCTCCACAGCGACGACGTCGGGGCGATGGGTCTCGATCCACTCGACCAACCCTGCCTCGATCAGGACCAGCCGCTGCGGGGTCGCCATCGTGGCCGGGGTGGTGATGACGCCGACCGCCACCAGCCGCGGCGGGCGACCCGGGTCGCCCTCGATCACCCCGACGCCACAGCGGGTGAGGCCGGGATCGACTCCCAGGACGCGCATCAGCACCAGCCTTCCGAACAGTTGTTCGGATAGTACGGCGGACTCCCCGGCCGGGCGAGCGGCCACGCCGGGGCCGGCTCAGTTGTCGAGTTCCTCCAGGATGGCGTCCGGCACGTCCTCGTTGGAGTAGACGGTCTGGACGTCGTCGAGGTCCTCGATCGCGTCGAGCAGCTTGAACAGCTTCTCGGCCGCCTCCTTCGCGTCCACCGCCTGGGTGTACTGCGGGACGAACTGCACCTCGGCCGACTCGTAGTCGAGGCCTGCGGCCTGGACGGCCTTGCGGACCTCGACGACCGCCGAGGGGTCGCTGATGACGCGGAAGGTGTCTCCTTCGTCGGAGACGTCCTCGGGGTCGGCGTCCAGCGTCGCCTCGAGCAGGTCGTCCTCGCCGAGGGTCCGTCCGCCCTGGGTCTTGGCGACCTCGACGACGCCCTTGCGGTCGAAGATCCGCGAGACCGAGCCGACGTCGGCCATCGTGCCGCCGTTGCGGGTGACCGCGACCTTGACGTCGGAGGCGGACCGGTTGCGGTTGTCGGTGAGGCACTCGATGAGGATCGCCACCCCGGCAGGGCCGTACGCCTCGTACATGATCTCGGTGTAGTCGACGGCCTCGCCGCCGGCGCCGCTGCCGCGCTTGACGGCGCGGTCGATGTTGTCGTTGGGGACGGAGTTCTTCTTCGCCTTCTGGATCGCGTCGTACAGGGTCGGGTTCCCGCCGGGGTCACCGCCGCCAACCCGGGCCGCGACCTCGATGTTCTTGATCAGCTTGGCGAAGAGCTTGCCGCGCTTGGCATCGATGACAGCCTTCTTGTGCTTGGTGGTGGCCCACTTGGAGTGCCCGCTCATCTGCGTCCTTCTGGCTGGGGAAAAACTGCGGCCCCCACTCTAGGCCAGCGACGCCCCGGCAGCCGAACCCCGCGGCTGTCGTATGCTCACCGGCGTGATGCAGCGGCAGCATGGTGAGTACAAGGTGCCCGGGGGCAAGCTGGTGGCCGTGGACCTCCTCGTGGAGGACGGCAGGCTCGCGCAGGTGAGCGTGAGCGGGGACTTCTTCCTCGATCCCGACGACGCCCTCGAACTGATCGACGCAGCCCTCACCGGTCAGCCCGCCACCGCCGACGTCGGGCAACTGTCCAGGGCGCTGGACGCCGCGTTGCCGCCCGGGGTGTCCATGATCGGCTTCGACACCAGGGCGGTGGCGATCGCCGTCCGCCGGGCCCTCGGGCTGTCGAGCGGCTGGGGCGACCACGAGTTCACCTTCCTCGACCCGGGACCGCTCTCCCCCGCCATGCACGCCGCCCTCGACGAGGTGCTCGGACGCGAACTGGCCGCCGGGCGCCGTGGGCCCACCTTCCGGTTCTGGGACTGGGAGGAGCCCGCGGTGGTGATCGGTTCCTTCCAGTCGCTGCGCAACGAGGTCGACCTCGAGGCGGCCGGGCGGCACGGCATCCAGGTGGTGCGCCGGGTCTCCGGCGGCGGCGCCATGTTCATGGAGGCCGGCAATTGCATCACCTTCTCCCTGGTCGTGCCGGCCAGCCTCGTCGACGGCCTGAGCTACGAGGACTCCTACGCCTTCCTCGACGCCTGGGTGCTGGACGCCCTGGCAGGGGTGGGGGTGAGGGCCCGCTACGCGGGGCTGAACGACATCGCCTCCGACGCCGGGAAGATCGCCGGTGCCGCCCAGAAGCGGTTCGTCGGCGGGGCCGTCCTGCACCACGTGACGATGGCCTACGACATCGACGCCGACAAGATGCTTCAGGTGCTGCGGATCGGTCGCGAGAAGCTCTCGGACAAGGGGACGAAGTCGGCCAACAAGCGGGTCGACCCGGTGCGTTCCCAGACCAGGATGCCGCGCGAGCAGGTGATGGCGAGTTTCCTGGAGACCTTCCGGAGCCGGTACCGGGTCGTCGACGGCTCCCTCACCGCAGCGGAACTGGCGCGGGCTACCGAACTCGTCGAGACGAAGTTCGGCACCTCCGGGTGGACCGCGCGCGTGCCCTGAGGGCGGGTGGCCGCAGGCGGTGGATCGGCGGACGTCAGCGCCGGCGTCCCCAGGCGTAGACGGCGTTCACCAGCGCGATCCCAACCCAGACGATGATAAGTCCGGCCAGCCCCGCATTGCCGGTGGCGATGGCAGTCAGCGGGATCGCCATCACGATGGAGATGATCGCCAGGACGAACCCCGTCCGGTCCGCGGCCGCCGGGTGCTGCACCGGCGCCGGGGCGACCGGTTGCTGGTGCGGTACCAGGGACTGGCCGGGATACCCCGACTGCGCAGGCGACGCAGTGGCCGGCGGCTGCGGCCAGAGTTCGTCGTTGGTGGGCTCGCGATAGTCCGAACTGCTCACGGTCCC
>JAEYUH010000014.1 GCA_023432725.1 Actinomycetes bacterium
ATCGAACCCGGCGACGCGATCGCCGTGATGGCCCCCACCAGGTACGAGTGGGCGCTGGCCGACCTGGCGGCCTGGTACGCCGGCGCTGTCGTCGTCCCGGTCTACGAGACCTCGGCCCAGCCGCAGGTGACGGCCATCCTCGCCGACGCCGGGGTCCGCCTGGCCGTCGCAGGGAGCGCCGGGCATGCCGCCCTGCTTCAGACCGCCCTCGATCAGCCCGGGCTGCGGCCGCTCGGGGTGTGGACCATGGACCCGGCCACGGGCACTGACCTGGCCGACCTGGTGGCGCGTGGCGCCGACGTGCCGGACGACGTCGTGGAGCAGCGACGGCTGCTGGCCGACCTGGACGCGGTGGCGACCATCGTGTACACCTCGGGCACCACCGCAGCCCCGAAGGGCGCGCTGGTCACCCACCGCAACCTGGTCGACAAGGTGATGAGCGTCGCCGGCGCCTACGAAGAGGTGGTGCGGGAGGACGGCAACACGATCATCTTCCTGCCGCTGGCGCACGTGCTGGCCCGCGGGCTGCAGCTGATCTGCCTGACCAAGGGGATGCGGATCGCCCACCTGGCCGATCCGCGCGAGGTGGTTGCCGCGGTGGGCGTGCTGCGCCCCACCTTCCTCGTGGTGGTGCCCCGCGTCCTGCAGAAGATCCAGGCCGGCGCGGCCGCGGCGGCGGCGGCCAGGCACCTCGGCCCGGTGTGGGCTCTCGCGCAGCGGACCGCTGTCGAGTGGGGGCGCCACAGCGAGGCGGCCGACGCCGATCCGCAGGTCCGGGCGCCGCTGGGGCTTCGGCTGCGCCACCGACTGTTCGACCGGGTGTTCTTCGGCCGGCTGCGGGCCCGGCTGGGGGGCCGGCTCGACTACCTGCTCTCCGGCGCGGCACGGCTCGACACCACCTTGTCGCTGTTCTACCGCGGGGTCGGGCTGCCCGTTGTCGAGGGCTACGGGCTGACCGAGACCACAGCACCCCTGACGGCGAACCTGCCCGGCGCGATCAAGTCCGGAACGGTGGGGGTTCCGCTTCCCGGCACCGAGGTGCGGATCTCCCCGGAGGGGGAGGTGCTCGCCCGGGGATCGGGAGTGATTCCCGGCTACCACAACCCGGCGCACGACGCCGCCGCCTTCGTCGACGGCTGGTTCCGGACCGGAGACCTGGGCGCCCTCGACGACACCGGCCGCCTGACCCTGCGGGGTCGCCTGAAGGACGTGATCGTCACCTCCGGCGGCAAGACCATCTCGCCGGCCGCGTGGGAGAGCCAGGTGGAAGCGGATCCGCTCGTCGCGCACGCCGTGATGATCGGGGAGGACAAGCCCTACCTCGGTGGCCTGGTGCTGCTCGACCCCGAGTCGGTCCAGCAGTGGGCTGAACGGGCTGGCATCACCGAAGCGATCCGGCTTCCCGTGCCGGGGCGCGAGGGCATCGCCCGGGTCGAGGACAGCCGGCTGATCGCCGCCGTCGCCAAGTCGATCTCGTCGGCCAACGCCCAACTCGCCCGGTCCGAACAGGTGCGCCGGTTCGCGCTGCTGCTGGCAGACCTCAGCGAGGCCGGGGGAATCATCACCCCGACCCTGAAGATGAAGCGGGCAGCCTTCACCGACCGGGTCCGCGACATCGTCGAGAGCCTGTACGCGGAGACCCCGTCCCCCGCGTCGGCGTCGCGCCGCGCGGCCAGAGTTGGGCGAAGGTAGCTCGCCCGCGGGGCGTGGCGGCAATACTGAGGGTGTGCGGCCGAGGCTGACCAGGGGCGTGCCTGGTCGCCCTGCTCGGGGTTGACCGACTGGAAGGACACCACCAGGTGAGCATCAAGGACGTCTGGAGCAAGCCACTGACACAGACCGGCGTGGCGACGGCGCTGTGCGCGGTGTCGGGATCGCTGGCCACCGAGCCGGACTCCGTCTGGTTCCGGGCGCTGGACAAACCGCGCTGGCAGCCGCCGGGGTGGCTGTTCCCGATCGTGTGGACGGGCCTGTACACCTCTGTAGCCCTCACCGCGGCCAAGGTGATCGAAGCCCACGAGGCCGAAGGCGACGAGCAGTCGGCCACCCGGTACCGGGCCGCGCTGCTGGTCAATCTGGCGCTCAACCAGGGCTGGAGCTGGGTCTTCTTCAAGGCGCACCGGCTGCGCCCCGCGACCGCTGTCGCCGCCCTGCTGGCGGCCAGTTCGGTGGATCTCGCCCGCCGGGCGCGCGCGACGGGCACCGGCAAGGCGCTCGCGCTGGCGCCGTACGCCGCGTGGTGCTCGTTCGCGACGATCCTGACCCGGGAGATCTCGCGGCGGAACCCCTCGTAATCCGAGGAAGCGGTTTCAGGATAATCTGAATCCGTGAAACCAGCCTCGGAGCCGCTCTACGAGATCAAGGCGAACCTGTTCCGCGCCATGGCGCACCCGGTACGCATCCGGGTGCTCGAACTGCTCGTGGCCGCAGACCCCGCCGGCGACGGCGAGGTGAACGTCGCCGACCTGCTCGCCGACCTCGAGGTCTCCCCGTCCCATCTGTCCGGACACTTGGCCGTGCTGCGCCAGTACGGCGTGGTGACCTCACGCCGGGTCGGCTCCCACGTGCTCTACCGGACGGCGGACCCCGCGGTCGTCGACCTGCTCGCCAGCGCGCGGCGCTTCCTGCTCGACACCCTCGCCGCCAAGGGCGACCAGTTCGAGGCCGCCGCCGGGCTGCCGCCGCTGGGCGCCCCGTCCCCCCGTTGACACCCACCCCACTTCCCCGAGGGACCATGACTGCCACCGCCACGCCCCGCTCCGGCCTGATTCCCGAGCACATCCGCCGGCACCTCACCGGCCTGCTGCCCGGCCCCGCCGACCTCGTCCCGATGCGGACGAGCTGGAAGCGCGACCTGATCGCCGGCGTCACCGTCGGCGTGGTTGCGCTGCCGCTGGCGCTCGCCTTCGGCGTGAGCTCCGGCATGGGCGCCGCGGCCGGCCTGGTCACCGCGATCGTCGCGGGCCTGGTCGCCGCGGTGTTCGGCGGCTCCCACGTCCAGGTCTCCGGACCCACCGGCGCGATGGCGGTCATCCTCGCCCCGATCGTCGCCGCTCACGGCCCCTCCGCCGTCGTCACGGTGTCGATCATCGCCGGCCTGATCCTCGTGGCCGCCGGCGCGCTGCGGCTGGGCCGGGTGGTGGTCTACATCCCGTGGCCGGTGATCGAAGGGTTCACCGCCGGCATCGCCCTGATCATCGCGCTGCAGCAGATCCCGCTCGCCCTGGACGTCTCCCTGCCCGCCGGCGAAGGGACGCTGGTGGCGGCCGTCGACGCCGTCCAGGCCGCCGACTGGAGCCAGGCCTGGGTGCCGCTGGCGATCACCGTCGCCGTCGTGGCGGTCATCGAAGCGCTGCGCCGGCTGCCCGGCGCGCTGCCGGGCGCGCTGATCGCCGTGGTCGCCGCCACCGCCGTCGCCGAGGCGGCCGGTCTCGCGGTGGTGCGGATCGGGGCGCTGCCCTCCAGCCTGCCGATGCCAGGGCTGCCCGGCCTCGACCCGGGCCTGCTGCGCCAGCTCGCCGGACCCGCGCTGGCGGTCGCCGCCCTCGCCGCCATCGAGTCGCTGCTCTCGGCCCGGGTCGCCGCCGGCATGGCCCCGACCGGACGGGTGCTGCCCGACCGTGAGGTGTTCGGCCAGGGGCTGGCCTCGATCGCGTCCGGGCTGTTCGGCGGGATGCCTGCCACCGGCGCGATCGCCCGCACCGCTGTGAACGTGAGGGCCAGCGCCCGCTCCCGGCTGGCCGCCGCCAGCCACTCCGTCGTCCTGATGGGCGTCGTGGCGGTCGGCGCCGGGCTGGCGTCCCGGATCCCGCTCTCCGCCCTGGCCGGCGTCCTGATCGCCACCACCTTGCGGATGGTCGACCTGCGCGAGGTCCGCGGCCTGCTCAGGGTCGGACGCAGCACCGCGGCCACCTTCTTCGCCACCATCGCCTGCACCGTCCTGCTCGACCTGATCACCGCCGTCGAGATCGGCATCGTGCTGGCCGCCTTCTTCGCGCTGCGTGCCCTGGCCGACACCACCCACGTCGCCCGCGAGGAACTGCCCGGCCCGCCGGCCCCCGGCGACGAGCACATCGCCCTGCTGCGGCTGGACGGCTCGCTGTTCTTCGGTGCTGCCGACCGGCTGATGGACGACATCGCCGACACCGAGGCCTGGGTGGTGGTGCTCCGGCTGTCGAGGGTGGAACTGCTCGACCCGACCGGCGCCCACCGGCTCACCGAGATGGTGCAGCTACTGGAGGCGCGCGGGGTCACCGTCTTGATCAAGGGGCTGCGGAACCGGCACCAGCGGATGGCGCGCCGGGCGGGGGTGCTGGAGGCGCTGCGCACCCGGGAGCACCAGTTCGTCGACCTGGACGAGGCGATCGAGCACGCGCGCAGCCACGTGGCGCGCCAGCTCGCCGGTCAGCCCGTCCCGACCCGGCGCCGCTGACCGCTACCTCAGGTCGTCGGGGTTGCGCAGCGGTTGTTCGGCGACCGGGTACTGCGGGAAGCCCGTCGCGGGCGGGGGCGGTGCGACCGCTGGGGTCTCCTTGCGCAGGACGCGAGCGACCAGGTAGACGATAAGCATCGGCACCGCACCCACGATCGCCAGCATGAGTGCCCCGAAGAAGGCGGACAGCTCGCCGGCCACCAGGAAGAGCAGGCCGAGGGCGAGCATCCCTGCGACGAGCACGCCGAGGATCGTCACGATCACGCGGGGACCCGGACCGACCGCGAACAGGAGCTTCTTCATCCGACCTGTGCTAACCCTGCTCGCGCAGCGGGAAGACGATCCGGGTGACCGTCTGGGCGGGGTCGGTGTCCGGCGGGCTGTCGTAGAACTCCCACATCGAGTCGGCGAGCTCAAGATCCTGCCCTTGCAGCCAGGTCATCAGCTCGTCGTAGCTTTCCGGCAGCTGGTCGTAGGACCCGACGTGGGTTCCGACCACCGCCCGGGTGGCGGGCTGCTCCGCGACGATCAGCCCTGGGACGTCCACCGGTCTATCGATTCCGAAGCCGACCTCGACGTCCAGGGTCTCGGTCGGCATGCCGTAGTAGCGGGCGTACGCGGGACCCAGGAGCTTCCCGCCGGCGGCATGAACCGCCTGGTCAACCCGCTGGAAGTCGGCGGGGAAGACGTCGTTCAGCTCGGCCATCGAGACCACGTGGCGCACGCCTGCGCTGATCCACGGCTCGAGGGTCTCCAGATGCGGGTTCACTCCAGCCACGATGCCTCCCAACGCAGGGCTGAGTCTGTTCCCACGCTAACAGGGCACCTGCCTGGGCGCGAGAGTCCCCGCAGCCGGTCCAGCCGAAGCGGGCACGACACCGCACAGCCCGTGGAAGGCTGCTGCCATGCTCAAGAACATCCCCGAGATCCTGACCCCGGAACTGCTCTCCTGCCTGGCTGAGATGGGCCACGGCGACGTGCTGGCCGTGGTCGACAAAAACTATCCCTGCTACTCCCGCGGGAACCAGGTGATTGAGCTACCGGGGGTCGACGCGGGGATCGCGATCGAGGCGATCCTGACCCTGCTGCCGCTGGAGACCTTCACCGAACCGGCAGCGATCCACATGCTCACCGACGAGGGCGCCGAGGGCGCCGCCCTGGCCGGGGTCCGCGAGGTCTGGAACCGGCTGGACGGCCGCGCGGTGCCCGACCTCGGCGTGCAGCGGCACGGGCCGGACGGCTTCTACGCCCGGGCCGAGCAGGCCTACGCCATCGTCCACACCTCCGAGCCGGCACCCTTCGGCTGCTACCTGCTGGTCAAGGGCGTTCTCTAGCCGTATCGCCGGGACACCCGCCTCCCCCAGTACACTCCCAAGAAACCACCACTGGGGGAATTCGGCCGCGCACCGCCGCGTGGCCGGGAGGAGTGGAGGTCATGGTTCGACGCGTGCCCGCCGGATGGCTCCGGCGGCTCGTCCTGATCACGGTGGCTGCGCTGCTGACGGCAGGGTTGTGGCCACCGGGCACCACCAACGCGGACGAGCCGACCGCCGACGCCGTCGTGGTCGCCGGGCAGGCCCGGGTCGGCGGGACGCTCGCGGTCGAGGACCCTGACCCTGACGCGGTGTACCAGTGGTACCGCGGCGGTCGACCTATCCCGGACGCGACCGGCGCCGGGTACGCCCCGGTCGCCGCGGACGCCGGCCAGGCGCTCTGGGTGCGGGCTGTCGTCGCCGTCCCGGATACCGAGCCGGCGCTCCGCCGCTCGCGTCTGATCCTCGTCCGGCCGGACTGGGAGCAGCGGATTGTCGCCTGGGACACCGAGGACGCCTCCCCGGCTGCCGCGATCGAGGACGCGGTGGCAATCGCGGTCGGCGGCGACCACTCCCTGGCGCTGCGCGCGGACGGGACCCTTGTGGCCTGGGGTGGCAATGACTACGGGCAGGCAGACCCGCCGGCCGGACTGGATGACGTCGTCGCCATCACAGCCGGGAACCTGTTCAGCACCGCGCTGCGGGCAGACGGGACAGTGGTCGCCTGGGGCGCGTCGGCCAACGGACGAACCACGCCGCCGCCAGGACTCGACCAGGTGGTGGCGCTCGCCGCGGGGCGGGCCCACACCCTCGCGCTGAAGGCCGACGGCACAGTGGTCGCCTGGGGGTTCGGGACCGGAGCTCCGTTCCCCCAGACCGTGGTGCCCGCCGGCCTGGCCGACGTGGTGGCTGTCGCGGCCGGATCCAACCACTCCCTGGCGCTGAAGGCCGACGGCAGCGTCGTCGGCTGGGGCTACAACTACTCCGGCGCGGCGACGCCGCCGGCCGACCTGTCCGATGTGGTGGCGATCGACGGCTCGAGCGAGGCGAGCATCGCCCTCCACTCCGACGGCACGATGACCGAGTGGGGCTTCACGTCCTCGGAGTTCCCGACCGGGACGA
>JAEYUH010000145.1 GCA_023432725.1 Actinomycetes bacterium
CGAGCGCGAGGCAGTCACCGAACTCGGCCTGATCTGAGCCAACGGCGCAGGGCCCCGGGGCGGTCACCCCGGGGCCCTGTCGCATTCTCGTCCGTTCGCCCTCCGTCGGGAGTCACGGGCGTTAAGCTACGATTCCGTAAGTTACGGTTCCGTAGTCTCGAGGTTCTCCGATGCGCACCCCCACCCCCGCCACCCTCGCCGTCCGCGCCGCGCGGGACTTCCTGCTCGGCCACGCCGCGGACTACGACGCCGCGGTGGCCGGCTTCGCCTGGCCGCAGTTGAGCGAGTTCAACTTCGCCCTGGAGTGGTTCGACGTGGTGGCCGGGGAGCACCCCGACCGCCCGGCGGTGACGATTGTGGACTCCGACCTCACAGCCCGCTCGTGGACCTACGACCAACTGTCCCGCCGCTCCGACCAGCTGGCGAACTGGCTGGCCGGCCTCGACCTGCGCCGCGGCGACCGCGTGATCGTCATGCTCAACAACACCATCGAGTTGTGGGAGACGCTGCTCGCCATCCACAAGCTCGGGGCGGTCGCCGTCCCCACCTCGACCCTGCTCTCCGCGGCCGACCTCGCCTATCGGGTCGACAGGTCGCAGGCGAGGGCTGTGGTCGCAGCCACCGGCCTGGGGCCCCGGCTGGCGGGCCTGCCCCGACAGGTGACCAGGATCGGCGTCGGGCCCGGCACCCCTTCCGGCTGGGTGAACATCACGGCCTCCGCGCGGGCCGCCGACCGCTTCGAGCCAGACGGCCCAACCCCGGCCGACGACCCCGGTCTGCTGTACTTCACCTCGGGAACCACCGCGCGCCCCAAGCTGGTGAACCACACCCAGGTCTCCTACCCGGTGGGACACCTGTCCACGATGTGGTGGCTGGGCCTTCGCCCCGGCGACGTCCACCTCAACATCTCGTCCCCGGGCTGGGGCAAGCACGCCTGGAGCAACTTCTACTCCCCCTTCCTCGCCCAGGCGACCGCGTTTGTCTTCAACTACGACAGGTTCGACGCGGCCACCCTGATGGAGGTGATGGACGCCCACCGCGTCACCACCTTCTGCGCGCCTCCGACGGTGTGGCGGATGCTGATCCAGGCGGACCTCAGCCGGCTGTCGTCCCCGCCCCGGGAACTGCTCGGCGCGGGTGAACCTCTCAACCCCGAGGTGATCCAGCGGGTCCGCCAGGCCTGGGGAGCCACGATCCGCGACGGCTTCGGGCAGACCGAGATGACCTGCTGCGTCGGCAACTCCCCCGGTCAGCGGGTCCTGGACGGCTCGATGGGACGGCCGATGCCCGGCTACCCCGTCGTGCTGCTCGACCCGGTCAGCGGCGAACCCAGCCCGACCGAGGGCGAGATCTGCCTCGACCTCTCCCGGCCGATCCTCGGTCTGATGGCCGGTTACCACAACGACCCGGAGCTCACCGCCCAGGCCTGCCGGGACGGCTTCTACCACACCGGCGACCTCGCGTCCGCCGACGCCGACGGCTACCTGACCTACGTCGGACGGGCCGACGACGTCTTCAAGGCCTCCGACTACAAGATCTCCCCGTTCGAACTGGAGTCGATCCTGCTGGAGCACCCCTACGTCACCGAGGTGGCGATAGTCCCCAGCCCCGATCCCATCCGGGCCGCCGTCCCGAAGGCGTTCGTCTGTCTGGTTCAGGACGTCGCCGCCGTGCCCGAAGCCGCCGCCCGGGCGATCTTCGCCCACGCCAGGCAGCGGCTGTCCGCCTTCCAGCGCGTCCGGATCGTCGAGTTCGTCCACGAACTGCCCAAGACCATCTCCGGCAAGATCCGCCGGGTGGAACTGCGTGAGCGGGAGGCGGCACGGGTCGCCGCGGCGTCGCTGGTCGGCCAGTTCCTGGAGGCGGACTTCCGCGCCTGACGGGGGTTCGCCCCACAAGCTCACCGGCATCGAAGACCCCGCCCGGCAGGTGGCCGGATTGCGCATTGACCGCACCGGCCGCCCGGAGGAGAGTTCGCCGTGGCAGCGCGTTGTTCCTATCACCCACCCACCCCAAGGGAGGCAGCGATGCCAAAGTTGAGTCACGAGGAGGTCGTGAAGACCTTCCTCGATTCCCAATCCGTGAACTTCGAGGCCCTCGGCAAGTTCGTCGCCGAGGCAGGCCCACGGATCGCCCTGTCCGGCGCCGGCGACTACGGCGTCCGGTTCGGCTTCTACAACCTGCTGGCGTGCTTCTGGATCGGCCCGCCGGTGGACGTGATCGGCAACCTGGGACGGGAGGTTCGCGGGATCGCGAACGAAGTCGCCGGACCGTAAGTGGCCGACCGCCCGTACTGGCCGCGTGCCGACCTGGTCCGCCGGCTGGTCCGTGCCCTGGTGATCGCCGAGCGCGCCCTGGGCGCGCTCGGCGAGTCCGGGTACCACGACGACACCGCGCCGCAGGACAGCTTCGGGCCGGACAAGCCGCTGGCCGAGACCGGCATGCTCGTTCACGTCGCGGCCCGGGTGGACGACCCCCAGGTGCGCGAGCGGGTGGCGGCCCTCGCCGCCCGGATCGCCGGGCATGCCCGCTCCGACCGTACGGCGGTGGCCGTGGCGCTGTACCCGACCATCGCCTGGCAGCTCGCGATGCCCTACATCCTCGTGCGCGGCCTGGACGCGCCGGACCCCCGGCTCGACGGGTTGCTGGAGCTGAGCACCACGGCCTCGTCGGCGGAAGGCAGGGAGGTGCCGCCGCACCGCACCCTCGAGCGCCGCTGGCTGCACGCAGTCTGGCGTGGCGAGGCGGTGATGGACGCGGACCAGACCGTTGCCGCGTCGGTGCTGGCGCACCCTGTCGACCTGCTGCTCGGCGCGCGCGACGACGCGTACGCGTTCACCCACGCGCTGATGTACCTGTCGGGATTCGGTGCCTGGCAGCCGGCGCTGCCCCGTCCCCTGGAGGAGGTGGTGGCCGAGGCCTCAGGGTTGCTCGCCAGGGCGCTGGTCGCCGAGGACTACGATCTGGCCGCCGAGGTGCTCATGGCCTGGCCGCTGACCGGGTCGGACTGGTCGCCGGCAGCGGGCTTCGGCTTCCGGGTGCTCGCCGAGTTCGAGGACGAGGTGGGCTACCTGCTGGCCGGCAACGGCATCCCGGGGCGCTACCACCACCTGTCAGGACCCGAGCGCACCACCTACGCCCTCGCCGCGAGCTACCACACCGCCTATGTCTGGGGCATCCTGTGCGCGCTCGCCACGCGTTCGGGCGGGGCACCTCCCCAGCGGGCTGACGGACGGCTCAGCGATCCTGCAGTCATCGATGCGCTCCGCGCGCTGATCCCGGAGGCCGACACCCCCTGGCAGCGCAGCTACGCCAGGCTCGACGCCGCCGAGCGGTCGGCGCTGGGTCCGTTCCTGGTCGACGCGGCATTGCTGTCCGCCGCCCGGCGCAACGACGTCGTGAGCCTCGCACGCGCCCTTGAACTGGCCGTCGCCAACGGTCTGGCCGACTCCCCCGGCTGCGCCCAGGCGGCGGAGCTGCTGCACCGGCTCACCGTCGCCCGGCAGGTCCCGGCGCCGGCGCCCTGACCGGTCAGCCCCGGCTCGGGGGGACGAGGAAGGCGAGCGCGACGACGCCGATCCCGATCCCCAGCAGGACCGCGGCGTCCAGCGGGCGGTTCCGCACCGCGAGCAGCCCTACCCGTTGCTGCGGCAGCAGCCGGAGCAACCCGCCCACCACGGCGGACGCCCCGATCACCGTGCTCCCGAGCCGCCAGTGCCCGCTCGCCACGATGACGAGGCCGGTGACGACCCCCGCCAGAACGGTGGCCAGCGGCCACTGGCCCAGCACCTGCTGGGCGAAGTTCTTCGGGGGTCGGCTGACCGGCTGACCTGTGCTCATGACGCCAGTGCCTCCGCACGCTCGACGACGTTCGCCAGCAGCATGGCACGGGTCATCGGCCCGACGCCGCCCGGCATCGGGGCAACCCAGCCCGCCCTCTCCCACACCGACGGGTGCAGGTCGCCGACCAGGCCGTCCTCGGTGCGGGTGATGCCGACGTCGAGCAACGCCGCTCCGTCGGCGACCATGTCGGCGGTGATCAGACCCGGCGAGCCTGCCGCTGCCACCACGACGTCCGCCGAACGGGTGTACGCGGCCAGGTCGCGGGTGCCGGTGTGGCACAGCGTCACCGTGGCGTTCTCGGAGCGCCGGGTCAGCATCAGGCCGAGCGGACGGCCGACTGTGGTGCCGCGTCCGACGATGCAGATCTCCGCCCCGGCCAGCCGGACGCCGTGGTGGCGCAGCAGCTCGATGATCCCCCGGGGAGTGCACGGCAGAGGCGCAGGGACGCCGAGCACCAGCCGGCCGAGGTTGGTCGGGTGGAGGCCGTCGGCGTCCTTGGCCGGGTCGATCAGCTCCAGCGCCCAGTTGTCGTCCAGGTGGGGCGGGAGCGGGAGCTGGACTATGTAGCCGGTGCACGCCGGATCCTCGTTCAGCCCGGCGATCGCCTCCGCCACCTGGGCTGCGGACGCGTCGCCGGGCAGGTCCACCCGCAGCGAGGCGATCCCCACCTGGGCGCAGTCGCGATGCTTGCCGGCCACGTACGCCCGGCTGCCGGGGTCGTCTCCGACCAGCACCGTGCCCAGCCCGGGGCGCACCCCGCGCTCCGCCAGCCGTGCCACCCGTTCGGCGAGGTCCGCCTTGACCTGCCGGGCCAGTGCCAGCCCGTCCAGTTTCTGTGCCGTCATCGCCGTCCTCAGTGGAAGAAGTGCCGGGTGCCGGTCAGGTACATGGTGACGCCGGCCTCCCGGGCCGCATCGATGGTGTCGGCGTCGCGCACCGAGCCGCCGGGTTGCACTATCGCCCGCACCCCAGCCTCGATGAGGATGCCCGGACCGTCCGCGAACGGGAAGAACGCGTCGGAGGCGGCCACCGACCCTGCCGCCCTGTCCCCGGCCCGCTCGACGGCGAGCCGGCAGGAGTCGACCCGGTTGACCTGGCCCATGCCGACCCCCACCGAGGCGCCGTCGGCGGCCAGCAGGATGGCGTTGCTCTTCACCGCGCGGCAGGCCCGCCAGGCGAACCGCAGGTCGGCGAGGGTGGCCTCGTCCGCCGGCTCGCCGCTGACCAGCTGCCAGCTCTCCGGGGAGTCACCGGGGGCGTCCAGCACGTCCACTGTCTGCATCAGCAGCCCGCCCGGCAGCGGGCGGGTCTCCACCCCGCCACGGTGGCGCGGATCGACAGTGAGCACCCGGAGGTTCTTCCTGCTGGCCAGCAGCTCGAGGGCGCCCGGCTCATAGTCGGGGGCGAGCACCACCTCGGTGAAGACCTCGGCGATCTGCCGCGCCGCCTCGACGCTGATCGGCCGGTTCGCGGCGATCACGCCACCGAAGGCGGAGACCGGGTCGCAGGCGTGGGCCTTGCGGTGGGCCTCGGCGATGTCGGCCCCGACCGCGATCCCGCACGGGTTGGCGTGCTTGATGATCGCCACCGCGGGCTCGTCGAAGTCATACGCGGCACGGTGGGCGGCGTCGGCGTCGGTGTAGTTGTTGTAGCTCATCTCCTTGCCGTGCAGCTGCTCGGCCGTCGCCAGCCCGCCCGGGAAGTGGCTGCTCGCGTACAGCGCGGCCCGCTGGTGGGAGTTCTCGCCGTAGCGAAGCGTCGTCACCTTCTCCCAGCTTGCTCCTACCCACGCCGGGAAGCCGTCGCCGCCGCTGGAGTCGGTGACCACGTTGCCCATCCAGGACGCGACCGCGATGTCGTAGGTGGCGGTGTGGACGAAGGCGGCCGCGGCCAGCGCCTGCCGCTCGGCGAGGGTGAAGCCGCCGGCCGCCAGCGCGTCCAGCACCTGCGGGTACTGGGAGGGGGACGTGATCACGGCGACGCTCGCGTGGTTCTTGGCCGAGGCCCGCACCATGGCGGGGCCGCCGATGTCGATCTGCTCGATCACCTCATCCTGCGAGGCACCCGACGACACCGTCTCGACAAAGGGGTACAGGTTGCTCACCACCAGGTCGAAGGGGGCGATCCCCAGCTCGTCCAGCGACCGCCGGTGGGCTTCCAGCCGACGGTCGGCCAGCAGGCCGGCGTGGATGGCGGGGTGCAGCGTCTTCACCCTGCCGTCGAGTGCCTCGGGAAAGCCGGTGACCTGCTCGACAGCGGTCACCGGGACACCCGCGGCGACGAGGGTGGCGGCCGTCGAGCCGGTGGACACGATCTCCACGCCCGCGGCGGCCAGCGCCCTCCCGAGGTCAGCCACACCGCTCTTGTCGTACACCGACACCAACGCCCGACCGATGGGCTGTCGCTCGCTCATGATCCCTCTCGTCCGGCGTAGTCGTTGACGAAGTCCACGAGCAGCCGGCGCTCGACGACCTTGATGCGTTCGTGCAGTGTCTCGACGGTGTCGTCGGGAAGCACGGTGACTGCCTCCTGGGCGAGGATCCGTCCGGTGTCGACCCCCTCGTCGACAGCGAAGAGCGTCGCTCCGGTCACCTTCACTCCGTGGGCGAGCGCGTCGGCCACGCCGTGCATGCCGGGAAAGGACGGCAGCAGCGCCGGATGGGTGTTCACCATCCGGCCGGCGTAGCGGTCGAGGAAGGCTGGGCCGACCAGCTTCATGAAGCCCGCGCTGATCACGAGGTCGGGCTCGTACCGCGCTACCGCCCCGGTCAGCGCGCGGTCCCAGGCGGCCCTGTCGTCGCCCGCCCGGAGCGGTTCCACGAAGGTGGGGACGCCGGCGGCTGCAGCGCGGGTGAGGCCCTGGGCGCCGGCCCGATCGGACCCGACCGCCACCACCTGGGCCGAAAGTGTGCCGGCGGCCTGTGCGTCGAGCAATGCCTGCAACAACGTGCCTGAGCCGGAGACCAGGACCACGAGGCGGGGCGGCATGCGCCTAGCCTACGACGGGCCGCTCCCGCCCTCGTACCGCGCCCAGTACCCACGTCACCAGGCCGCCGAGCAGCGCCGCGAGCAGCAGCATCGGCGGTCCGATCAGGGCCAGCTCCAGCAACCGCGGGCCGAGGTCGACCAGCCGCAGCGTGCCGAGTGCGCCGGTGGCGGCCCAGGCCGCCCCCATCGTCGCCGCCGAGAGCAGGGCACCGGCGGCTATCGCAGCCAGCGCCGCGTTGGCGGCCGAGCCGATCCGGCGGACCGGGGGCGAGAGGCGGCGGACTGCTACCGCACCGGCCAGCAGGCCGGCCACAGCCCCGCCGGCCAGCCAGGCCAGCGTGCCGGGCGCCGCCACGCCGACCGGGGGCAGCGCCCCGAGCAGGGGCACCGCGGGCAGCATGCCGAGCTTGGTGCCGGA
>JAEYUH010000024.1 GCA_023432725.1 Actinomycetes bacterium
TCTCGAGCCGGGCCGCGATCATGCCGGGACGCTGCACGCCGCTGGCCGGATGCGGCTTGAAGATGATCCGCACCTCGGGGTGGGTGTCCAGGATGTACCTGATCATCTGCGGGCCCATCCGCTCCAGTGAGGAGTAGTTCGACTCCTCGTAGTAGCCCTCGAAGGTGGGCGCGTAGAGCACCGTCGGCGTCGACCCCTCCGGCAGCGGGCCCACCCGCAGGCTCTCGACCTGGGGCCGTCCGATGATCGCGTACTGCGAGCGGGGCATCGAGATGCCCGCCGCCTCGTACCGGTCGATCGCCGCCTGGCCGGCCACCCAGACGCCGTCGTAGACCCGGGCCACGGGATTGGCCGAGGTTGACTTGTCGGAGTCGCCGTGGTTGAGGAAGACGTGCCGGATCCGCGCCTCGCGCAGCAGGTGGACGTTCTTGCCGGCGTTGGCCAGGTAGTAGTCGACGAGCACGCTGGGCCGGCACAACTCCTCGACGTGGCGGGTGCTGGGCGCGTACATCACGGGCAGCGGGGTCGGCATGATCGAGGCGAGGTGGCTGGCCTCCCTGACCAGGATGAAGGCGGGGTGCGGCAGCCGCTCCAGGGCAGGCACCCACTGGTTGAGGATGTACAGCGCCTGGCCGGCGTCGGCGGACATGTAGACGAGCGCCACCGGCCCGTGCGCGTCCAGATCGTCCTGCACCGAGGCCTGGAGTGCCTTCACGGCTGAGTCTGCGCCGAGGGCCCGCACCCGCAGGACGTGCCGCGCCGCCGCCGCCAGGGCAGCCAGGACCAGCGGCACCGCCCAGAGCCAGACGGCGAACCGGCCGCTCAGCAGGCCGAGCGCCATCACGGCCACGGCCAGTCCCTCCAGCAGTTCGATGACCACGGTCTCGGTGGCGGTGAAGGACGACTTGGCGTAGGCCCTGGCGTAGGCGACGCTGGCTGCCGGCTGCTCACCGTCTGGGTTGAAGGCCAGGGCGGGCTGCCGGCCGGACAGCCAGGCCGTGCAGACCCACTGGACCACCTCGAGCAGGATCACGGCGAGGCTGACGGCGGCGACTCCGACCGCCACGCTCCCCCGGCCGGTGACCGCGAGCAGGCCGAGCAACAAGACGGCGCGGATCGCCAGGCGGGTGTGGGCGGCCACCCCCAGCCGGCGCAGCAACAGGGTCTCGCGGACATAGGTTCGGCCCGCCACCCAGTCGAAGAGGCCGGAGACGATGAACAGCACGAGGCCGGGCAGCAGCCAGCCGGCCAGGGTGCAGGCCGCCATCCCCGCCCAGAGCAGGACGGTCACCGGAAGGTAGGCGCGGGCGGCGAGGGTGTTCGCCCACCCCAGCCACGACGGGGTCGCGGGGGTGCCGAGCACGGCGCGGGCGAACTCGAAGGAGTTGCCCATCCGGACCGCCTGGGCCGCGTTCGCCGCCTGGGGAGTCGCCTGGTCATCCACCTCCGTGGGGGACTGGACGTCATCCTCGTCGCTCATCGGCATCCTCTCTCGCGCCCGGACGGGGCGACGTGCACGCGGGCCGGCGTCTCAGCGCCTTGACTCCTCGTAGGCGGTCACTACCTCTTCGGTCGGGCCGTCCATGACCAGTTCGCCCTTGTTCAGCCACAGCACCCGATTACAGGTGCTGCGCACCGAGCCCATGCTGTGCGAGACGAGGAAGACGGTGCCCGCGTTGTCGCGAATGCCGCGGATCCGCTCCTCGCTGCGGGCCCGGAACCGGCGGTCGCCCACGGCCAGCGCCTCGTCCACGATCAGGATCTCGTGCTGGCGCACCGTGGCGATCGAGAACTTCAACCGGGCCTGCATGCCCGACGAGTACGTCCGCATCGGCAGGTCGATGAAGTCCTGCAGTTCGGCGTACTCCACGATCTGGTCGCGCATCCCCTCGACCTCCTTGCGGGAGAAGCCCATCGCAAGGCCGCCGAGGCGGATGTTGCGGTCACCCGAGAGGTCACCGATCAGCGCGGCACCGACGCCGAGCATGTTGGGCCGGGAAGAGGCGTAGACAGCGCCGGACTCCGGCGGGGTGAGGCCGGTGATGGCCCGCATCAGGGTGGACTTGCCCGAGCCGTTGGAGCCGATCACCCCGATCGACTCGTTCTCGTACGCGACGAAGGAGACCCCCTTGAGGGCGTGCACCACGCGCACCCCCCGCTTGGCGGTGGACAACAGCCCGGCCTGGCCGCCCTTGACGGCCTTGCCCGAGGCGTAGACCCGGTACTTCACGTGCAGGTCGTCGACGATCACCACCGGACGCCGGTGCTCCGGGGCGGGAGTGGTGTCGCTCACTGGTTCAGTCACGGCCATACCGCTCCTCGGCCGCCCAGAAGAAGAACAGCCCGATGACGAAGGTGAGCACCGCCCAGATCGAGAAGTAGACCCAGTACATCTCGTTGATCACCTGGGTGCCCATCAGCGCTCCCCTGGCCAACTGCAGCACCTGGTAGACGGGGTGGAAGTCGAAGAGCGTCAAAAGCCAGGGCGAGCCTTCGAACAGCCTGGTGACGTTGAAGAGCACCCCTGAGGTGTAGAACAGGATCCGCGCGATGTAGGGCAGCAGCTGGGTCAGGTCGCGGACGTGGACCGTCAACCGCGCTGCGATCATCGCCACGCCGGCATTGAACAGCGTGAACAGGGCCAGCAGCGGGATCATCAACAACCATTCCCAGCTCGGCCAGTGCCCCATGAACGGCAGCACGACCACCAGGAGTCCAAGCGACGGCAGCAGGGACAGGAACTGCTCGATCACCTCCGCCAAGGGCAGGGTCAGCCGGGGGAAGGCCAGCGATTGCACCAGAGACTGGTTCCCCGTGATCGACTTGGCGCCGTCGGAGAGGCTCTTGGAGAAGAACTGGAAGAGGAAGACGCCGATCACCACGTGCGCGGCGTAGTCCTCGCCCCGGTT
The DNA here is from genome assembly GCA_023432725.1 of Actinomycetes bacterium. Taxonomy (GTDB): domain Bacteria; phylum Actinomycetota; class Actinomycetes; order Propionibacteriales; family Propionibacteriaceae; genus Propionicimonas. The sequence continues at coordinate 2,910 of JAEYUH010000024.1, forward strand.
CGTCTGCAGGACGCCGAAGATCGTGCCGTAGACGACAGCGTTCAGCGCGGGCTGGAGCACCAGCCACAGCGGCCCCAGCCGGTTCTCCTCCACCGACGCCCGCAGCCGGTAGCCGGCCATGGTCGTGATGAAGTCGCGGCGCTCCCAGGTCTGCTTGAGGTAGGCCCTGAACGGCGGACGGGCGCCGACGCGGTGCAGGCCGCTCTGCGCAGCCAGCTCGGCCAGACTCATGCCGTTCCGCTTCCCCTCGTCATGCTGGTCGTGCCAGCCGTTTCACCGGGCGAGTCTATCCGGGTAGCACGGCGCTGGGCACACCGGCGCCCCGCGTCGCGCTGCCCCCCTCGTCAGCGCCGGTTCGCCAGGTAGTAGCCGACCAGGTTGCGGGTGGACGGGTCCTGCGCGGCGAGCGCCTCGGCGTCGCCGGCCACCGCGGGCGCGATCTGCAGCGCGAGCTGCTTGCCGAGCTCGACGCCCCACTGGTCGAAGGAGTTGATCCCCCAGACCACGCCCTGGGTGAAGGTGATGTGTTCGTACAGCGCGATCAGCTGGCCCACCACCGAGGGGGTGAGCGCCGGCGCCATGATCGACGTGGTGGGACGGTTCCCCACGAACACGCGGGCCGGGACGATCTCCTCCCGCGTCCCCTCGGCGCGCACCTCGTCGGCGGTCTTGCCGAAGGCCAGCGCCTTGGTCTGGGCGAAGAAGTTGGCCAGGAAGAGCTCGTGGACGTCGGCGTCGCCGTCCTTCAGCGGGTGCGCAGGGGTGGCGACGGCGATGAAGTCGGCGGGGATGAGCTGCGTGCCCTGGTGGATCAACTGGTAGAAGGCGTGCTGGCCGTTGGTTCCCGGCTCGCCCCAGAACACCTCGCCGGTCTCGGTGGTGACCGGCGAGCCGTCGGTCCGCACCCCCTTGCCGTTGGACTCCATGGTGAGCTGCTGCAGGTAGGCGGCGAATCGGTGCAGGTACTGCGCGTACGGCAGGACGGCGTGCGAGCCGGCCTTGAAGAAGTTGACGTACCAGACGTTGAGCAGGCCCATCAGCGCCGGGACGTTGCGTTCCAGCGGGGCGGTGGCGAAGTGGCTGTCGATGGTGTGGAAGCCGGCCAGGAAGTCGGCGAAGACCTCGGGGCCGAAGGCCACCGCGAGGCTGGTGCCGACCGCGGAGTCGACCGAGTACCTGCCGCCCACCCAGTCCCAGAAGCCGAACGCGTTGGCCGGGTCGATGCCGAAGTCGGCGACCTTGTCGAGAGCGGTGGAGACCGCGACGAAGTGCCGCGAGATCGCGGTGCGGGCGGCGTCCGGGGTGTCGTCGA
>JAEYUH010000093.1 GCA_023432725.1 Actinomycetes bacterium
GGCGAGATGTACACCGGCAGGTTCCAGGCCGTCGACCCGGCGGCGCAGCCGGCGAAGCCGCCGGCGGCGATCTCCTCGTCGTTCAGCGCGCGGTCGGAGCCGGCGAACTGGGCTGCTCCGGCGGCGAACGCCTCGCGGCCGGCGCCGGAGCCGTCCGGCTTGTAGTTGACGGTCACCTGCGGGTTGGCGACCTGGAAGTCGGCCACCCACTTCTCCTGGGCGGCCTTCATCGAGGTGGCACCGACGCCCTGGAGGGTGCCGGACAGGGCACCGGCTGAGGCAGGAGCGGAGGTCCCGCCACCGGGGGCGCCGGTCGCGGGCGCCTCGTTGACGGCGCAGCCCGTCAGACTCACGGCAGTGGCGAGTGCCAGCACGGTGCCGGCGAGGGAGGAGATCTTCACACGTGTTCCTTCGAACGGGGATCGTTCCTGAGCGGTTGCTCTGGGAACGAAACTGCCACCCCGGGTTGACCGGATCGGTACCTGCGGGTGAACAGCGGGTGAACTGCTTGGGAAGGAATCCCCTCGGCCTCGGCTCGCGCTCTGGCACCCGCCCCGGCGTCAGATCCGCGGCTTGTGGAACTCGATGGCGACCGTGTGGCCTTCGGGGTCGAGGTGTGCCACGAGAGCGGCGCCGGGCTGCAGCGGTCGGGGCGGGACGCCCAGCGCGCCGAGCATCACCGGCAGCACCGGCCGGTGGCCGCAGATCACGGTGGGGGTGCGGTCGCTGACCGCCTCCTGGGCCAGCCTGCGAACCAGGGTGGCGACAGCCTTGGGACGGTCTTTCCCCTGCTCCTCGCTGAGCGTCGTCCAGCCCTGGACGTCGAGGTGGGCGGCCTTGGCGAACGGTTTGACAGTCTGTCGGCATCGCACCGAGGTCGACGACGCCACCCGGGTGACGCCGTAGGCCTCGAGCAGCGGCACGAGCAGGTCGCTCTGCCGCCGGCCGCGGGAGTCCAGCGGCCTGGCCTGGTCGCGGCCCGTCCAGAACTTGCGGAGCATCGCCTTCGCGTGCCGCAGCACGATCACGGGGGTGGTGTCCGGCAGGGCCGCCGCCTGCTCGATGAGGGGGACCTCGTCGGGGTAGCTGACCGTCGTGAGGGCGTCGGAGATGGTGAGCCACTTGATGGCGTCGACCTCCGAGTTCGGCTTGTACCTGCGGGTTCTGACCACCTCGGCGCGCCAGTAGCTGACCGTCTTGATGCCTGCGCCCACCGGGTAGCTGATCCGGTCCACCGGCACCCCGAGCCGGGCCAGCACGCCGCTTTCCTCGAGGGTCTCCCTGACCGCACAACCGGCCAGGTACTCGTCGGGGTTGATCTTGCCCTTGGGCAGGCTCCAGTCGTCGTAGGTGGGACGGTGGACGAGCAGCACCTGGCGCTGGCCCTTCGCAGAGGTGCGGACGACGACGGTGCCCGCGGCGGTGACCCGGCGCGCCCGGGAGGAGGAGGGCATCGGGCTACCTGGAGGCCTCGGATCGCTCGGACCGACGCTGGCCCATGGTGGTGATCAGGTGGTCCTGCAGGTCGAGCAGCGGGTTGCCGCTGTCGTCGAGGGTGCGCTGGGTCCAGGTGTCACCCTCCAGCCACCAGGAGGCGGTGCCCTCGTCGAAGGCCAGGTCGAACAGCCGCTCCACCTGCTCGATGTGGCGGTGGTGGGTGAGCGCCACCAGCACCTCGACGCGGCGGTCGAGGTTGCGATGCATCAGGTCGGAGGAGCCGATCCCGACCAGCGGGTTGCCGCCGTTGGCGAACCAGAACAGCCGGCTGTGCTCGAGGAACCTGCCCAGAATGGAACGCACCCTGATGTTCTCGCTGAGCCCGGGGATCCCCGGCATCACCGCGCAGATCCCGCGCACCCACAGGTCGACCGGCACCCCGGCCTGGGAAGCCCGGTACATAGCGTCCGAGGTGGCCTCGTCGACGATCGAGTTGACCTTGATCTTCACCCCGGCCGGCAGCCCTGCCCTGTGGTTGGCGATCTCGCGCTCGATGGCGGCGATGATGCCCTTGCGGGTGCTGTGGGGGGCGACCAGGAGGCGGCGGTACCGGGTCTCCTGCGACATGCCGGAGAGGTGGTTGAACAGCTTGGCGACGTCCTCTGTGATCACCGGGTTCGAGGTCAGCAGGCCCATGTCCTCATACATGCGGGCTGTGGTCGGGTTGTAGTTCCCGGTGCCGATGTGGACGTAGCGGCGCAGCCCCTTCGGCTCCTCCCTGACCACCAGCGACAGCTTGCAGTGGGTCTTCAGCCCGACCAGGCCGTAGACGACGTGGCAGCCGGCCTTCTCCAGCTTGCGCGCCCACTCGATGTTGGCCTGCTCGTCGAAGCGGGCCTTGATCTCCACCAGGGCCAGCACCTGCTTGCCCGCCTGGGCGGCCTCGATCAGGGCGTCGATGATGGGGGAGTCGCCGGAGGTGCGGTACAGGGTCTGCTTGATCGCCAGCACGGCGGGGTCGGCGGCGGCCTGCTCGATGAACCGCTGCACGCTGGTGGCGAACGAGTCGTAGGGGTGGTGGAGCAGGACGTCGCGTCGCTTCAGGGCGGCGAACATGTCGGCCGGCCGGGCGGTCTCGACCTCGGCGAGCTCGGGGTGGGTCTTGGGCAGGAAGGCCGGGTAGCTCAGCGCCTCCCGGTCGAGCGCGGCGATCGAGAACAGCCCGGTGAGATCCAGCGGGCTGGGGATCCGGAAGACCTCCTTGTCGCTGATGTCGAGTTCGCTGATCAGCAACCGCAGCATCCGCTCGTCGATGTCGTCCTCGACCTCGAGGCGGACCGGCGGCCTGCCGACCTTGCGCCGCAGCAATTCCTTCTCGAGGGCGAACAGCAGGTTCTCCGCGTCGTCCTCCTCGACCTCGAGGTCCTCGTTGCGGGTCACCCGGAAGGTGCTGTGCCCGATGATCTGCATCCCGGAGAAGACCTCGCCCAGGTGCTGGGCGATGACGTCCTCCAGCGGGACGAACCTGCCCTCACCGAGCGGCACGAACCGGCTCAGGATGGTCGGCACCTTGACCCTGGCGAACTGGCGCGCCCCTGTGACGGGGTTGCGCAGCAGGACGGCGAGGTTGACCGACAGGCCGGAGATGTAGGGGAACGGGTGGGACGGGTCGACGGCCAGCGGGGTGAGCACGGGGAAGATCCGCGACTCGAACAGCGCCGTCATCTGGTGCCGCTCCTTGTCGGTGAGCTGGTCCCAGCGCAGGATCTCGATGCCGT
>JAEYUH010000018.1 GCA_023432725.1 Actinomycetes bacterium
TCCCAGAGCTGGCGGGTCAGCCGCAGGCCCGCGGCCTCGGCGGCGAAGCCGAGCGCCTCCAGTTCGGCGGACGCCCCCGTCACCGCCGCGGCGGACGGCCGGGCTCCGCGGGCCAGGTCGGCGCGCAAGCGCACCGCTTCCGCCCTGGCCAGCCAGGACCGGCTGCCGAGCACCCGGAACCGACGGACGGCCGCGCGCGCCACCGTGGCCGCGCCCGCCGGGTCGTGGAAGAGCAGCGCCCTGGCGAGGTTGAACTCGGCCTCGCCCCGCGCCTGTCGCATGCCATGCGCGCCGAACACCCTGGCCAGCCGGGCGAGGGTGCGTTCGGCCTCGGTGGCCAGACCGGCGTCGCGCAGCACCTCGGCCAGGTCGAGCTCGCCGATCGCGGACGCGACGGGGGAGAGCCCTTCCAGCACCTCGCGCGCCGCGGTCATCAGGTTCAGCGCGGTGACCAGGTCACCCTCGAGCAGCGCCACGTAGCCGAGGTTGTGGCGCACCATCGCCAGGTCGCGCTCGCCGCCGACGGCGGCGTAGCCCGCGGCGGCCCGCTCCAGGTCGGCGCGGGCCTGTCGCAGCCGGCCGGCCTGCATGTGGGCCACCGAGCGGTTGAGGTACATCCGGTTGCGGTGCGCGGGGTCCTCGCCGATCCCGTCGATCGCCTGGTCGAGCCAGTCGACAGCCTTGTCCCAGTCGCCCCGCCCGACCGCGAGGACGCCGAGCTGGCCCCACAGGATGGCCGCGGTGGCGGGCGTCACCCCGTCGAGCGCGAGCGCGTCGCGGCACAGCGCGTCGGCTCCCGCCGGGTCGCCGGTGCGGGCGGCGAGGTAGGCGAGCGTCCCGGCGATCCGGGCCCGCAGGTCGGGGTCGGCGGTGCGCTTCTGCGCGGTCGTCAACGCCCGGCGCGCGGCGGCAGTGCGGCCGGCGTTGCCATGGTCGACGCCGCGGCGGTAGAGCTCCTCGGCCGAGAGGGTCACCCGCCCAGCATGCCGTCCCCGGTGACCCCTGCCCAGCACTCGGGCAGGGACGCGATCACAGCGCCCCGCGGTCGGCCGCTGCCACCTCCTTCAACGCCCGGGCGCCGGCCTTCCGCGCCAGCTTCACCGCCTGCTCCGGCTCCCGGCCGGCAGCGGCGGCGGCCCGGCCGCCGGTCAGCGCCGCCAACGCCGCCGCCACCCGTCCGGCGACCAGCGGCGCCGCGAACGAGGTGCCGCTCCAGACCGCGAACCCGCTGCGGTAGTCGTCGGGATCCTCCGACTCCCGCCGCCGGGCGTAGGCGTCGTCCCTCGCGGTGGGCTGCACCCCGCCGACGAAGGCCGGGGTGGTACTGACCACGGAAGCCCCGACCGCCCACGTCCCGACCCAGGCACCGACGTTGGAGAACAGCGCGGTGGTCTGCCCGCCGGGGTTCAGCGCCCCGACGCAGAGGTGGTCGGCGAAGCCGTCGGGGGTGATGCCGTTGTCGGCCCCCGGCCACGGCCACAACGAGCCGGGGAAGGTGGGACGGTCGGTGGCGTCGTTGCCCGCCGAGGTGACCACCACGCAGCCCAGCCGGCGCAGGTCGCGCAGCAGGTCGAACAGGACGGTGTCGAACAGGCCGTCCTGGGGGGTCTCGTGGTAGTACCCCATGGACAGGCTGAGCACGTCGATCCGCTGCCCGTCCGGCAGGCCGTGGCGGTAGCGGTGCAGCAGCACCGCCAGGTCCTCCAGCACCTTCAGCAGGGCGCTCTCGTTCACCACGCCGAGGCCGTTGGCGACCCGGATCGCGAGAATCTCGGCGTCCGGCGCCGCCTGGCGGATGATCCCCGCGATGAAGGTTCCGTGCCCGGCGACAGGGTCGAGCTGGCCGTCCAGCGGGCCGTAGAGCTCGGGGTAACGCTCGGGATCGGCGGGGTCGGTGAGCCCGACCGGCACCCCGTCCACCGTCAGGTGCCGGTTCACCCCGTCCACCAGCCAGGGGTGCTCACCGCACCCGGTGTCGAGGACGGCGACCACCGGCGGCTGCTTCAGCCCGGTGCGCAGCGGCGCCGGCCCGACCCACGCCACCGCCTGCCGTCCGCCGCGGCCCGGCCAGCCGTACTCGCCGACCGGGTTGGTCTGCGTGTACGGGTTGGTCTGGGTGTACGGGTTGGTCTGCGTGTAGGGATTCGTCTGGGTGTACGGGTTCGTCTGCGTGTACGGGTTCAGCCCGATCGGGTCGATGGCGATCACGTGGTCGAGGCCGACGCCGCGCAGGCCGTCGCCGCTCAGCCGGCGGGCCCGCTGCAGCACCCGCCAGGCGTCCGGTGGCGCGGGCGACTCGCCGCGGTCGGGCAGGTCGGGGGTGGTCAGCCGGACCCGGACGGTGACCGGCCCATCCGGGTAGCGCGGCTCGGGGAACTTCTCGTCGTCGCCGATCGGGGTGCCATCCAGCAGCTGCCGCTCGACCCCCCAGCCGAAGGCCGCCGCCGCGCGACGCAGCACGTCGACGTTCTCGCCCAGGTCACCGGCGCTGGAGGCGAGCAGGCGGTCGGGCAGGTAGACCGTCGGGAACACGGCCAGGCCCTCGCGCGGCTCCACCAGCGGGTTCAGCACCGCGCCGAACGGGATGGACCCGACGGCCCGCTGCCGCCACCCCCACCCCCTGGGCTGCTGCCGTCCGCCGGGTTCGTTGGGGTTCTGGGTCATCTGCGCTCCTTGCTGGGGGTGTAGCGGGCGTCATGCGCCGGGGTCAGACGTCGAACTGCGGGGTGACGAACTCCCGGACGCCGTCGCCGGCCTTCGTCACCAGGCGGACGCGGGCCGGCCCGGTCGGAATCGCGTCGAA
>JAEYUH010000017.1 GCA_023432725.1 Actinomycetes bacterium
GGCCGGGGGCGTGCTCGCCGGCGGCGTAGCTCAGGAAGGACGAGCACCACGGCTCGTTGAGGGTCGTCCAGTTCTGCACCCTGTCGCCCAGCCGGTCGTACATCGCCAGGGCGTACTCGGCGAACCGTTCGGCGGTGTCACGGTTGGTCCAGCCGCCTGGCAGGGCCTCCGGCAGATCCCAGTGGTAGAGGGTGAGCCACGGGGTGATCCCGGCGCCGAGCAATTCGTCGACGAGCCGGGAGTAGAAGTCCATGCCCGCGGGGTTCACCACGCCGTCGTTCAACACCCGGGGCCAGCTGACGCTGAACCGGTAGGTGTTGAACCCGAGGTCCGCCATCAGGGCGACGTCCTCGCGGTAGCGGCGGTAGTGGTCGACCCCCATCCGGCCGTCGTCACCGTCGGCGATGGCGCCGGGCACCTCGCAGAAGGTGTCCCAGATCGAGGGCCGGCGGCCGTCGGCGTCCACGGCGCCCTCGATCTGGTAGGCCGAGGTGGCAGTGCCCCACAGGAACCCTGCCGGGAAGGTGAGCTTCGTCATCCCTTCACGGCACCCTGCATGATGCCCGACACCAACTGCTTGCCCGCGAAGATGAAGACGATGAGCAACGGCACGGTGGCAAGCACGACACCGGCCATGATCAGGGCCATGTCCTTGAAGTAGGACGCCTGGAGCAACTGCAGGGCCACCGGCAGGGTCGGGTTCGCCGAGCCCAGCACGACGAACGGCCAGAAGAAGTTGGTCCAGGACGCGACGAAGGTGAACAGCGCCAGCATCGCCGCGGCCGGCCGGGCGGCGGGCAGGGCGACGTGCCAGAAGGTCCTGATCATCGAGCAGCCGTCGACCCGGGCGGCTTCGACCAGTTCGAAGGGCAGGGCCTCCGACAGGTACTGGGTCATCCAGAACACGCCGAAGGCGGTGACCAGGCCGGGAATGATGACGGCCAGCACGTTGCGGACCAGCCCGAGCTGGGCCATCAGGATGAACAGCGGGATGATGCCGAGCTGGGTCGGGACGGCCATCGTGCCGATCACGAAGGCCAGCAGGCCGTTGCGGCCGCGGAAGGAGAGCTTGGAGAAGCTGAACCCCGCGAGGGTGGAGAAGAAGACCACCGAGATCGAGGTCACCACGGCGATGATCACCGAGTTGAGCACGGACTGCCAGAACTTGATGTCGGAGCTGAGCACCCGGGTGATGTTGTCGACCAGTTCGCCCTGTGGGATCAGCGACGGGATCGGGTTCTGCGCGATGTAGCCGGCGTTGGTGGAGGCCAGCAGGAAGGCGTAGTACAGCGGGAAGGCCGAGATCACAAGGACGATTCCCAGGAGCAGATAGGTCACCCAGCCCGGCTTGCGCACGCCCTGGTCGAGGCCGCGCTTGCGGCGCGCTGCCCGGGCCGCACCCTTGCCCGCGATCTGCTCGATCATCGGGATCGACATGTCGGTGGTGCTCATCGGGCGCCCCCCTTCCGGGTGCGCCGGGCCTTGCCGGCGTTGGGGTTGGCCGAGCCGGTGCTGGAGATCCGGCTGGTCAGGTAGTAGTTGATCAGGGCGAACACCACGATCACCACGAAGAGGATCCAGGCCACCGACGCGGCGCGACCGAAGCTGCGCTGGCTGTTCCAGCCGAGCTCGTACATGTACATGGTGATGGTCATCCACTGCCTGTCGTTGCCGCCCAGGCCGATCTGGTCGAACATCCGCGGTTCGTCGAAGATCTGCAGGCCGCCGATGGTCGAGGTGAGGATCACGAAGATCAGCGTGGGTCGCAGCAGCGGGATGGTGATCGAGAAGAAGGTCCGGACCCGCGAGGCCCCGTCCACGACGGCGGCTTCGATCACGTCGCGCGGGATCGCCTGCATGGCGGCAAGGATGATCAGGGCGTTGTAGCCGGTCCAGCGGAAGTTCACCATGGTCGCGATCGCGACGTGGGAGGCGAAGGACTGTCCGTGCCAGCTGATCGGGTCCAGCCCGAGGTTGGACAGTGCCGCGTTCACCAGACCGGACTGGTCGGCGAACATCTGGTTGAAGATCAGGCCCACCGCCACCGGCGCGACCACGTAGGGCACGAGCACGCCCATCCGCCAGAAGGTCTTGGCGCGCAGATTGGCGTCCAGGACGGCGGCGATGATGACCGCCAGGATGATCTGCGGGACCGAGGAGAGCACGAAGATGCTGAAGGTGTTGCCCAGCGCCTGCCAGAACCGGGGCTGGTCCAGGACGTAGGCGTAGTTCTCAAGGCCGATGAAGCCCTTGTTCCCGGTCACCAGGCCCCAGTCGTGGACCGAGACGAAGGCGGTGTACAGCAGCGGGAAGGCGCCGACCAGGGCGAACAGCAGGAAGAACGGGGCGATATAGAGGTAGGGCGCCGACTTGACGTCCCATCGGCTCAGCCGGGTGCGCCAGGACATCGGGGCCGGCGCTGTGTGTGTGGTCACGGGACTCCTCCGACGCGGGACGGCAAAGGGTGGCGGGACCGGGACCAGGGCGCAGCGCCCTGGTCCCGGCCTTCAACGGTTGAACTTAGCCGAGCGCCTTGATGTCCGCGGCGGCAGTCGCCCAGGAATCGGCCGCGTTGGCCGACTTGTCGACGTCCACCCGGTTGATCGCGTTGGAGATCGCGGCCCGGTACGCGAAGTAGTTCGGGCCCTTGAACGGAACCACGGTGACGGCCTTGGCACGGTCAGCGAGGATCTGGCCGGTCGGGGCGTCGTTGAAGAACGCGTTCTTCACGCTGAGCAGGTCCTGGCTGGTGAGGGCCTCGACCTGGCTCGGGAACACGCCCTTGTCCTTGAAGGCCTTGATCTGCTGCTCGGGAGCGGTCATCCAGTCGGCCAGCTTCTTGGCCTCCTCGACGTTCTTGCCCTGAGCCGGAACGGTCAGGAACGAGCCGCCCCAGTTGCCGCCGCCGCCGGGGAATGCCGGGGCGATGTCCCAGCCCTCGACGCCCTTGGCGTTGCCCTCGATGACACCGAGCATCCAGCCCGGGCAGAGCATGGTGGCGAAGCCGTTGTTCTGGAAGGCGTTCTGCCAGTCGGGCTGCCACTGCTGCAGGTTCGCCGACAGCTTGTCGTCCTGGGCGGCCTTGATGATCTGGTCGTAGATCGACTTGATCTGGGTGTTCTCCTCGAGCGGGATGAGGGTCTCTTCCGGCTTGGTCGACGAGAACGGGTTCTCGAGCTGGTTCACCATGCCCTGGAAGATCGCGTCAGCGGAATCGAACCAGGCAGAGTCGGACTTGGCGACGAACTGCTTGCCCAGGTTGAAGTAGTCATCCCAGGTGCTTCCGAGCGCCTTGGCGACCTCGTCGCGGTCGGTCGGGAGACCGGCCTTCTCGAACAGGTCGGCGCGGTAGCAGACGCCCTCCGGACCGATGTCGGTGCCGTAGCCGACCAGCTTGCCGTCCGGGGTGGTCGCCTGGGCGACCTTCCAGTCGAGCCAGCGGCCCTTGACCGAGTCACTGGTGAGGTCGGTCAGCAGGTCGGCGTTCTCCATGATCTCGGGCAGCCAGTCGACCTCGACAGCGGCCACGTCGGCCATGCCGGAGCCGGCGGCCAGACCGGTCATGTACTTCTCGCGGGCCTCGTCGGAGGTGGCGGCACGGTCGAGCTTGACCTCGACGTTCGGGTTGACCTCCTTGTAGCCGGCGATCACGTTCTCGTAGCCCATCTCGTTGAACACCGAGACGGTGAGGGTGATCTTCTCGGCAGGGGCCGAGCTGGCCGGTTCGGACGGGCTGCCGGACGCGGACGGAACCGGTGCCGGGGTCGAGCAGCCGACCAGCATGAATGCTGCGACTGCGGCGGCAGCCGTTCCTCGCAGCAGGGATTGAGAGCGCATCTGGACTCCTTCGTCAGTGGACTACCGCGCTGAGCCCCCCACATGAGGGGCAGCTCTGAGAGCGCTCCCATTCAACGCTGAGAGCGCTCTCAGCGTCAAGCCCATCCGCCATGCTCGACGGTTGCAGTTCGATAACGGTCCGCGCTCACCAGTTCCAACCGCACCGACCCCGGGCCACCCCTCCCGCAAACCGGTTGCTGATGGGCTCTCGAGGGCGATGCTCCCTCCGCTCGTTGTCACCTACCGGTTTGCGGGCGGTCGGTTTGCGCCAGACTGGGGTCCGGCGGGCGGCGGCGCACCGCCGGCGACCAGGAGGTGGACATGGAACCCAGCGTGCTGTTCATCGGGGGCACAGGGACTATCAGCGCGGCCTGCGTGCGGGAGGCCGTCGGCCTGGGTTACCGCGTGAGCGTGCTGAACCGAGGACGCAGCGCGGCCCTGCGTCCG
>JAEYUH010000019.1 GCA_023432725.1 Actinomycetes bacterium
CCGAGGGCATTCTCGAGGGACTGGCCGACAAGCTGAACATCGTCGAGCGGCAGGCGGAGGCCGACCTGGAGCGGTTCAAGGACTTCATCGAGTCGGAGGAGGTCGCCACCGGCGCCTGGCGCGGCAGTATCAACCCGGGGGCGGGCGTGGGAACGCCGGACGTCGACGACGCGGCAGCCTCGCGCGGCGACTCCGGCACGGTGGACGACCTGCCGGGCGAGGACGCTGCCCCCGGACCGCGTCGCGCGCTCTGAGCCGGGCGGACCAGATGTCAGACCTGAGCAGCATTCCTGCCCAGCAGCAGGAGTGGCCCGGCACCGAGGCCGACCTCACGCCGCGTCCCGACCACGGCCAGCAGAGCTGGGTCGGGCGCGACCGGCTGGCAGGCAAGAAGGCCCTGATCACCGGGGGCGACTCCGGGATCGGACGGGCCGTAGCTATCGTGTTCGCGAAGGAGGGGGCGGACGTCGCCATCGCCTACCTTCCCGAGGAGGAGGCCGACGCCGCCGAGACGGCCCGGATCGTCGAGCAGGCCGGCCAACGATGCGTCCTGATCCCGACAGACCTGCGGACGCAGGAGGCCTGCCAGGACCTGGCCGCACGGGTGGTGGATGAACTCGGCGGGCTCGACGTGCTCGTGTCCAACGCAGCCTTCCAGCAGGCCTACGACCACCTGGAGGCGTTCCCGTCCGGCCAGATCGAACGGACCTTCGCGACGAACGTCTTCGCCACCTTCTGGCTCGTCCAGGCGCTCGCCCGGCACCTGGAGAAGGGCGGCAGCATCATCGTCACCACCTCGATCCAGGCCTACAGCCCGTCCTCGCACCTGCTGGACTACGCAGCGACCAAGGCCGCCCTGAACAACCTCACGGTGAACCTCGCCGGCGAACTCGGGGAGCGGGGCGTCCGGGTGAACGCGGTGGCACCCGGCCCGATCTGGACCCCGCTCATCCCGGCCACCATGGAGCCGGAGAAGGTCGAGGGGTTCGGTTCCGACACCCCGCTGGGACGCGCGGGGCATCCGGTCGAGGTGGCAGCGGCCTTCGTGTTCCTCGCCAGCGACGAGGCGAGCTACGTCAGCGGGACGGTACTCGGCGTCACCGGAGGCAAGCCGGTGTTCTGAGCCGGCGAGTCACCCGGGCTGGAGCTGGTAGTCGATCGGCTTGCAGATACCGCCGTTGGACTTCTCCGCCGAGCAGGCGGTGAGTCCGACGACGAGATCCATTTCGGCCCGCACCCGGAACCTGGCGCCGGGGCGGGACAGCGGCGGGTCGATGTGGAGGGTTCCGTCCGGGTCGGTCCACACGTTCATGAAGATGTTGAACGAGGTCGCGATCCTGTCGAGGGTCACCCCGTAGGGAGCCAACCCGGAGTGGAGGTTCGCCAGGCAGCTCGGGTGCGGCGCGCCGTCGAACTCCGGGTACAGCAGGTCGAAGGTCTCCTGGCTGCACGGGGTCAGGGTGAAGTCGTGCCTCCCGCAGGTGTCCTCGACGATGCTGAGCATGGGTCTGGAGCGGTTGGAGTACAGCACGTCCCCCTCGGTGAGGAACACCTTGTTGGCGTAGTCGATGGTGCGTCCGCTGGACAGCCACTCCTCGATGTCGGGGTCGGCGACGGCGTACAGGTCGCTCACCTGCCCGCCCATCGGGTCGACGACGAGCAGTTCGTCGCCGGCCGCCATCCGGAATCCCACCCCGGTCTGCGGTGCCAGACGGTTCACCGGTCCTCCTTCGCCTCGCAGGTGCCGAGATCATAGGGCGGACGCCAGTCGCCGGGCACCTGGCGTCCGGAGTACTGCCTGGCCTCGGACAGGGTGCCGTGGTCGGCCGCCATCGGGTTCACGTCGCCCTGCAGGGAGGTGTCGCGGCGCCGGACGATGTCCCGCATCCGGTGGTACTGCCCGGACGCGCGCAGCTGGTCGAACTGGTCGTGCAGGTTGAACACCAGGACCGGCAGCGGGGTGCGTCGGGCCAGGCGGGACGCCGCGGGGTGCATCCCGATCACGAAGAAGGCGCGCCCGGCAGCGCTGAAGCCGAAGTGGGGGTCGGCGGGATCGGGGCTGACCCGCTGGTCCCAGGCGGCCCCGTCCGCTTCGCGAAGCAGCGCGAGTTGGCGCCAGAGCAACTCCTCGAACTGGGCCTCCGTGCTGGGAACCGGCCCCCGGAACGCTGCCACCAGGGAGGCCAGGCGCAGCCCGCCGTCGGGCTCGGCGACCGGTGGGTGGGCGGCGGCGAAGCGGGCGAGGTGGCGCAGGAGATCACCGGTGCCGGCGGGATCCGCCAGCTGGTCGATCACCACCACGTCGGCGGTGCCGCGGTTGAACACGGACTTGGCTCCCACGCACGGGTAGGTCGGATCGGACACCAGGTCGGTGAGCGCGCTCGCGATCTGCTGCTCGGTGGCGCGCGGGATCGTCAACATTGCCTTGGGCATACCTGGCCGATACCCCTGTACTCGTGGTCTGAACATTCGAAGCGTCGATGCCGGGGCTGCGCCTGAAGTTCCCCCACCGACTGACCCGGCCCGCGAACGGGTAACTACCGGGAAGGCCGCACGGCGCGGCCGTCAGGAGGACAACCATCATGGATACCTGGGTCTGGGTAGTCATCGCCATCGTCGTGGTCGTGGCCCTCGTCGGCCTGGTCCTGTGGACCCAACGCCGCTCCGACCACCGCATGCACGAGCGGATCGAGCAGGCGCAGGATCTGCGTGCCCGCGGCCAGGAGGCCGACCTGCACGCGAAGGAGCAGGCCGCCGAGGCCGCCCGCGAGCAGGCGGAGGCACAGCGTGCCCGGGTCGAAGCCGAGCGCCTCGAACGGGCCGCCAGGCAGCGCGCGGCCGAGGCCGAGCAGACCCAGCAGGCGGCCAGGTCGCACCTGGACGAGGCGAACCGGCTGATGCCGGAGGGCGCCGAACTCGACGGGGATGTGGACCCGGGCCGACGGGTCGCCGATCCGGTCGATGAGGGCTACCCACGCCACGACACCGTCCATGACAGCGAGGTCAGCGACCCCGGTCTGACGGACGACCGTCGCCTCTGAGGAGGAGTCGAGGGGCGCGGGTCTGCGTCCTCAAGCGGTGAGGAGCACGTAGCCGAGGAAGACCGTGATCGAGACCAGTGACGACATCGAGAGGACGTTGTTCACGTAGGTGAGGTCGTCCCGGCGGGCGGCAGGGATGAACAGCGGAATGATGAACGGCGGCGGCAGCACCATCAGCGCGACCAGGGCGTGCCGGAAGATCGGTTCGAGGCCGAGGACCTGCTCGAACACTACGATGCCGATCAGCAGGGCGAGCCCCAGGGTCACGACGGTGCGAACGGCGACCAGGGGCAGCGCCGAGCGGATGCCCGCCCGGCTGAGCCGCGACCCGTACCCCACAATCAGCAGGATCAGGGGCACGATCATCCCTGCCAGGTAGCCCAGCGCAGTCCCGATCGCGCCGCCCACCGGACCGTCGGTGACCACGGCCCCGAGCCCCGCGAAGTTCAGGGCGAGGCCAAGCAGGATGGCGACGATGGTGGGTGAGGTGAGAAGGTTCCGTGCGGTCTGAGCGGCGCTCTGGCGCTGGGCGCCGGCGGCGCGCAGCAGGGTGACGAACACGAACCAGATGAACACCTCGTGTCCCAGGGCCAGCACGCCGAGCGCCGGCAGGTCGTCCACCCCGTACACCGCGGTGAACAGGGCGAACCCGACCATCCCGAGTTCGAAGCCGGTGAACAGGAACGGGAGGTACGGCGAGCCGCCCACAAGCCTGAGCGCGAGGCGACCGACGCCGTACAACCCGACGCAGACCGCGAAGACGATCAACACCACCCACAGGTAGGCGGGCTGGAAGCTGGTCCTCAGGAAGGTGGTGAAGAGCACGGCCGGCAGGGCGACGTTCACGATCAGCCGCTTCAGTCCGGCCACGGTGGGGTCATCGAGCACCCGGGCGCGGCGCAGCAGCATGCCGAGCGCGATCAGGATCACGATCGGCAGCACGCCGGCCACGACGTCGCTGAGGTCGGATGACATGCCGGTCCTTCTTGCACCCGCCGGTCCCGGACGGCGGTCGTCGGGTTGCGTTGCTGCCTGCCCCATCCTTTCGCGGGAGTCGGTGGTGTGCCGGGCGAACCGCCGGATCGGAGCCGATGCTCCGGCACCGGGAGCCCGCGTCACCAGCGAGCGCCTATCCTGACCGACATGTCGACCGGATACCTGCCCGAGACCCTCACCCGGAACGAGGTGGACGCCCTGCCCGGCGCCACCGTGCTGCAGTTCGGCACGGACTGGTGCGGCTACTGCCGCGCCGCGGCCCCCTCGATCGACTCCGTGGTGGGCACCGCGGAGGGGGTGCGACACATCCTGGTCGAGGACGGCAAGGGCCGTCCGCTGGGTCGCTCGTACCGGGTGAAGCTGTGGCCGACGCTGATCTTCCTCGCCGACGGTCGCGAGGTGGCCCGGGTGGTGCGGCCCTGGGACACCTCGGAGCTGTCGATCGCCATGGACGCCCTGCGCTCGGAAACCTCGTAGCCGCGACTCCGCGGGACGGCCTGTCCCCGTCAACTCACCTGTTCGCCAGACGCTGTCAGCCTTCGCTGCTACGGTCAATCCAGAGGGTTCCCGGCGGCTCGTTCAATGATGAGCGCACCAACCGCTGAGCGCGAACCTGGAGAACAGGGAGGCGCCGGGTTCCATGCCAACATTGGTGAAGCGACTTCTTTGGGCGGTCCCGATAGTCGCGATCGTCGCGGCCGTGGTGGTATTCGGTGGTCCCGTCTTGAACGGCTACCTCAACGCGAAGCCCGTTGAGACCAAGTCGGAGAGCAGTAACACTCAGGTGATTGCCGCGATCACGCGCACCGAGCAGGTTGCCCTGGTCAGTCTGGGCATCCAGGGCATCGCCGAGAAGACCCAGAGCACCACCATCTTCGGCATGGAGGTACCCGGCAGCGAGCGAGCACTCTTCCTGCAGTACACGTTCAATGCGAAGCTGGGCCTGGACGGCAAGGATGTCGAGATCGAGAAGACCGGCGAGAATGAGTTCACGATCACGATGCCCGAGTTCATCTTCATCGGTCATGACGACGTCAACTTCAAGCTGGCCACCGAGAAGAATGGTGTCCTCAGCTGGGCAACACCAGAGATCGACACCTTCGAGATGACCAATAACATCCTCAGCGACGAAGCACAGGTCGAATACGTTCAGGCGAACAGGAAGCTGCTGCGCGAACAGGCGAAAGCCTTCTACTCCGGCATCGTCAGCGGCATCGATCCTTCCATCGACCTTGATTTCGAGTTCGAGTCCGACTCATAGAGTCACTTGCAGCCATCCCCTCCGGCCAGCGCCATCCGGTACCTCAGATCCGGGCTCACCCGGCGGTCGGCCTGCCGAGCAACCGCGAGCGAAGCCGGTGGAGTTGCGGCATCAGGCCGTAGATGACGATCGGCACGGCGATCGTGGCGAGGACGAGGGTGCGCAGGACGGGGTGCTGGTTCGCCAGCATGGGCCCGATCAGAAGGTTGAGGACCGTCAGCGTGGGGAACACGGCGATCCAGATCATGAGCGCGAGTTCGTGCTTGTTGAGCGGTCGCAACGGCTGCCGCCGGTCGCGCTGGCCACTCTCGGGCGTGCTCGTTCCTGCTGTGGGCATGGGGCTCTCCTAGGGTTCGGTCCCGATCAGGACGTCGTCGGTGTTTGCACCCCGAACTCTTCCTCCGCCCGCGCAGCCTTGCCCACGGTTGTTGCTGTTACCGGGAACGATGGGTCTGGAAGGTCCATGGTCCACAGTGCTCATGGTGGTTGGCGGGGTGGGGCTCTAGTGTCGCCGACGTGACCGTGCCGAATGCCAGGGGGCCGGGTGGCGCGGGTGCGCCCGGGCCGATGGGCACGGAGGCTGTCTCCAGCTCGTTGCTCGAGAGCAAGCTGCGTCTTCCGCGGCTGCCCACCCGCCCGCTGGCGCGCGCCCACCTCTCGAGCCTCCTGGACGCAGGGAGTCTGGTGCCGCTCACCCTGGTCGCGGCGCCTCCCGGCTACGGGAAGACCACGCTGGTCGCCTCCTGGCTGGCCGGGCGGACCCCGGCTGGGCGCTTCGCGTGGCTGTCGCTCGGTGAAAGCGAGAGAGAGCCGACGAGGTTCTGGACCTACCTCCTCACCGCCGTCGAGCGCGCCTGCCCCGGGACCGCGGTGCGGGCGCTCGCCCAGCTCCAGACGGGAGTCGACGCCGCTGTCGGAGAGCTCCTCAACGAGCTGAGCGTCCTGCCGGACGACCTCACCGTGGTCCTCGACGACTACCACCTGTGCGACTGCCCGGCGGTCCGGGCCGGGATGACCCTTCTTCTCGACCACCTCCCCCCGCAGTTGCACCTGGTCATCATCGCCAGGGCTGACCCGAACCTGCCCCTGTCCACCCTGCGCGCGCGAGGTGAACTGCTCGAGGTCAGGGCCAGCGATCTGCGCTTCACGAGCGGCGAGTCCGCGACCTACCTGAACGAGATCAACGGGCTCGACCTGGACGCCACGTCCGTCGCGGCGCTCGACCAGCGCACCGAGGGGTGGGCTGCGGCGATCCAGCTGGCCGCCCTCTCGCTGCGCGGCCGCCCCGACAGGGCCGGGTTCATCGCTGAGTTCGCCGGCGACGACCGCTTCGTCCTCGACTACCTCGCCGACGAGGTGCTCGGCCGGGTCACCGGGCGGACCCGCCGGTTCCTCCTGCAGACCTCCATCCTCGGGCGGCTCACCGGACCGCTGTGCGACGCCGTGACCGCAGCCACGGACGGCCGCGCGATGCTGGAGTCCCTGGAGCGGCAGAACCTCTTCCTGATCCCGCTGGACGACCAGCGCCGGTGGTACAGGTATCACCATCTCTTCGCCGACGTGCTCCACGCACACCTGCTCGACGAGATGCCGGACGACGTCGCGACGCTGCATCGGCGGGCCAGCGACTGGCTCGCCGAACACGGCGATCCCGAGGCTTCGATCGGTCATGCGCTCACCGCCGGCCACACGGACCGGGCAGCCGACCTTGTCGAGCTGGCCATCCCGCTGTGGCGGCGGCGACGCCGGGAAGCACTGATCCGGCAATGGGTGGACAAGCTCCCGAAGGGCGCCGTGGAAACCCGTCCCGTGCTCGCCGTGGGGGTGGTGGGGGCCCTCATGGCCAGCAACGAGTTCGACGGGGTCGAGCGCCGCCTGGAAGCGATCGAGGCCCAGCTCGAGCACCCGGAAGAGCTGGTGGTCGCCGACCAGTTGGAGTTCGGCAGGATCCCCGCAGTGATCGAGACCTACCGGGCCGCCCTCGCCCTCGTCCGCGGCCGGCTCGCCGCGACGACGGCGCACGCCGGTGCGGCCCTTGCCCTGGCCGCCGGGGACGACCTGCTGAGCATCGCCGCGGCATCCGCGCTGGCGGGTCTCGCGGCCTGGGCACAGGGGGACCTCGACACCGCGTACGCCGCCTACGCCGTCTCGGCCGACCAGCTCGGCCGGGCCGGTCATCTGGCCGACGTCCTGGGCTGCACCATTGCGCTCGCCGACATCGCGATCGCCCAGGGCCGGCTCGGAGACGCCGGCACGTCGGTGCACAGCGCCCTGGGTGCAGCCGAAGCGGCCGGTGGCCCCGAACCGGTCCGTGGCACCGCCGACATGTACGTCGCCCTGAGCGTCCTCGACCTCGAGCGCAACGACCTCCCTGCCGCCGCCCGCCACCTGCGGCAGGCCGACGAGCTCGGCGAGCGGGCGGCGCTCCCGCAGAACGCCTACCGCTGGCGCGTCGCCCTCGCCCGCCTGCGCGCCGCCGAGGGCGACACGGCGAGCGCCCTCGACCTCCTCGACGAGGCGGAGCGGGTCTACATCGGCGACTTCTCCCCCGACGTCCAGCCGATAGCCGCCACCCGCGCCCGTGTCCTCGCCGCGACCGGACGTACCGCGGAAGCGCTGAACTGGGCGCACCACAGCGGACTTCTCGCCACGGATCCGGCGTCCTACCTGCACGAGTACGCGCAGGTCTCACTCGTTCGGGTGCACCTGGCCGCCCGGCACGACGACGGTCGTCACCTCGACGACGTCACCGCCCTGCTCGAGCGGCTGGTCAGTGCCGCCGAGGCCGAGGGCCGCCGTGGGTCGCTGGTCGAGATGCTTGTACTCCTGGCCCGTCTGCGGGAGGCGACCGGCGAACCCGCGGCAGCGCTCGCCGCACTGGAGCGGGCGCTGCGGCTCGCGGAGCCCGAGGACCACCGCGGCCCGTTCATCGGTGACGGGCCGGCGATCGCCACGATGCTCGCCGCGCTCGGCGAGCGA
>JAEYUH010000110.1 GCA_023432725.1 Actinomycetes bacterium
GGCGTCGGCGAAGATGCTGGCGACCGCCGTCCACCTGCTGCAGGGGACGCCCTACATCTACCAGGGCGAGGAGTTCGGGATGACCAACCCGCACTTCACCTCGATCGGGCAGTACCGCGACGTCGAGTCCCTGAACGCCTATCGCGAGTTGCGCGAGGCCGGCAAGCCCGAGGACGAGGTGCTGCGCATCCTCGACCGCAAGTCCCGCGACAACTCCCGCACCCCGGTGCAGTGGGACGACAGCCCGCACGCAGGCTTCACCACGGGCGAGCCGTGGATCGGGGTGGCCGCCAACTACCCCGAGGTCAACGCCGCGGCCGCGGTCGCCGATCCGGACAGCGTGTTCCACCACTACCGGCGGCTGATCGAGCTGCGCAAGGCCGACCCGCTGGTGACCACGGGCCGCTACGAGCTGCTCGACCGCGAGCACCCGGCGGTGTACGCGTACCTGCGGCGCGGTGAGGGCGAGGCGCTACTGGTGGTGAACAACTTCTACGGTGACCAGGTGACCTGGGAGGTGCCGGACGTCGTGGGCGAGTACGCCTCGCGGGAGGTGGTGATCGCGAACCTCGCCGACCCCGGGTTCAGCGACGCCGCGGTCACGCTGCGGCCGTACGAGTCGGTGGTGCTCCGGCTGAGGGCCTGACCGGAGCGCAGCCCGACACCCGCGGGCAGGGTTCGGTACAGTGCCGACAGCCCACCGAGGAGTCCCATGCCGTTCCAGTCGTCGCTACTGCCAGGCCTGGTGGTCGGCGTGCTCGCGGGCGGGATCGCCGGCGCCGCACTGGCCTGGTTGGTCGACCCCGGCAGCGGCGGTCCGTCGGTCGGCGCCGGGATCGGGGCGGCGGTCGCCGCAGGGATCGGCTACCTGGTCGCGTGGCTGGTGATCGCCCGGCGGTCCCGGCCTACCAGCGAGGCCTCGGTGGCCGACGAGCCGGGACCTGCCGTCGAGACGGACCCGCGGCCCGCTCCCGTGGACGCCCCGAGCGCCGCCGCTATCGAGCCGCTGCCCACGGCTGAGCTACCCGCGGCCCGGGCAGGGTCGGGGCTGCTCACGCCCTCCTGCATCAACCTGTCCGGGACCGCCACCGACCGCGCGGGGGCCATCGACGAGGTGGGCGCCCTGCTGGTAGCCACCGGTGCCGTGGAGCCGGGCTACGTGGCGGCGATGCACGCCAGGGACCGGGCGGTGTCGACCCACATGGGCAACCTGCTCGCCGTCCCGCACGGTAACCATGACGCGCGACGGCTGGTGAGGAGTCCGGCGCTGGCACTGGTGCGGTACCCCGACACCATCGAGTGGCACGGCAACCGGGTGCGGTTCGTGGTGGCCACCGCAGGCCTGGACGACGCCGACCAGGTCCGGCTGGTGTCGCGGGTCGCCGAGGTCTTCCTCGACGAGACCGCGGTCGCCCGGCTCGAGGCTGCGCAGACCCCCGCCGAGGTCGCCGCCGCCTTCGCGGGCGACGCGGTCTGACTGCTGCCCCACGGGTCCGCGCTGGTAAGCTGGCCGGTCGGTGGCGTGTGCCTCTTCCCCGGGTGTGTGCTTCTTCCCAGGTGTGTCCTTTCTTCGCAGGAGTGTGGCGGATTGTTGTTGGCCGAGGCCCGGATCGACGACGGCCGGTTGGTCAGTTTCCGGCAACCCGGGGCTGAGGACGCCGCGGGGCTGCTCGCGGTGATCAGCGACGCCTTCTCCCACCGTCCACCGGTCGACCCGCCGCCACCGGCGCTGAGCGAGACCGAGGAGTCCATCGCCGCCGCGCTGGACCGCGGCTTCGGCGTCCTGGCCGAGGTGGACGGGCAACCCGTCGGTGCAGCGATCGTCGTGCTGGAGGCCGACCGGGCCTGGATCACCCGCGTCTCGGTGCGGCCCGCGTTTCAGGGCCACGGGATCGCGTCGGTGATGATCGAGGTGATCCTCGACCTGCTCGCCGAGCGCGGCGTCCCGACCGCCGACCTGGTGGCCAGGGCCGAGTTCCCGAAGGTGGTCGCCTGGTGGCGCCGCCACGGGTTCAGCCAACTCGACGCCGAGGGCACGAAGCTGCACCTGTCGCGGGCGATGCCGGTCTGCGTCGAGGTGCCCACCGCCGAGCAGATGCAGGGCCTCGGCAAGGGACTGGCAGCCCTGGTCGCCCCCGGCGACCTGCTGATCGCCTCCGGCGACCTCGGCGCCGGCAAGACCACCTTCACCCAGGGTCTCGGCGCCGGCATGGGAGTCACCGGCGCGATCATCTCGCCCACCTTCGTGCTGGCGCGGATCCACCCCCGCCCCGACGCGGGGCCGGGCCTGGTGCACGTGGATGCCTACCGGTTGGGCTCGTTCGCCGAGGTCGAGGACCTCGACCTCGAGGTTTCGCTGGCCGACTCGGTCACCCTCGTGGAGTGGGGGACGGGGGTCGCCGAGGGGCTCAGCGACGACCGGCTCGAGATCGACATCCGCCGTTCCCTTGACCCCGACGACGACACCCGGCTGGTCTTCCTCACCCCGATCGGGCAGCGGTGGACCGCCGCCCGCGAGAAGTTGGAGGCGCTGGCATGAGCGGGCCGGTACTCGGGATCGACACCTCGGCCACCGTGTGCGCCGGGGTCGCGCTGGACGGGGTCCGGCGGGTCGGCGCGGTGGTGCCGGACACCAGGGCGCACGCCGAACGTCTGATGCCGCTGGTGCAGCAGGTGGTCGCCGAGGCGGGGCTGGGCGGCCTCGACCGGTACCAGGCGGTTGCTGTCGGGGTGGGCCCCGGGCCGTTCACCGGGTTGCGGGTCGGCGTAGTGGCGGCCGTCACCCTCGCCGAAGCGCTCGGCCTGCCGGTGCGCGGGGTCTGCTCGCTGGACGTCCTCGCCCATCAGGCAGTGGTCGCAGGGCTGGTCACCTCCGAGTTCGTGGTCGCCACCGACGCCCGACGCAAGGAGTGGTACTGGGCGAGGTATTCGGTACGCGGCGCTGACACTGGGGACAGTCCCTCAGTTCCTTCCCGAGGTGCGACTTCTGCCTTCGGAGGGACAGTCCCCATGGCATCTGGCGCTCAGAGGGTGGCGGGTCCGTTTGTCACGGCGCCTGACGAGCTGCCGGACCTGCCGCGGGTGGGGCCGGTGACCGAGACCCCGCTCGAGTTGGACGCAGGCGTGCTGGCGGCGATCGCCGCCGACCTGCCCGATGCCGGCCTTGAGCCGCTCTACCTGCGCCGTCCGGACGCCCAGGTGCCCACCGCCCGCAAGTCGACCCTGCTGCCCCCCCGGCTGGCCCCGAGGAGGACACGATGATCATTTCCGCAGCCCGGGCCGACGACCTGGCCGCCGTCCTCGCCCTGGAGGAGTCGGGGTTCGAGCCCGCCGAGCGCTGGAGCCGGGGCTCCTGGCAGGCCGAGCTCGACAACCCCGACCGCCTGGTGCTGGTGCGCCACGATGCCCGCGGCCAGGTGGTGGGGGTCGCCACCTTCTCGCTGGTGGCCGACGCCGCCGACCTGCTGCGCGTGATCGTCGCCCCCGACTCCCGCGGCCGGGGGATCGGCACCTCCCTGGTCAGGGCGGGCATGGACTGGGCCAAGGCGGTGGGGGCGCGCCGGATGCTGCTCGAGGTCAGGCCCGACAACGATCCCGCCGTTCGCACCTACAACAAGCTCGGCTTCACGACGCTGAACCGGCGGCGCGACTACTACGGCGCGGGGATCGACGCGGTGGTCATGGGGGTGGCGCTGTGAGCGGTCCGCTGATCCTCGGGATCGAGTCCTCCTGCGACGAGACCGGCGTCGGCATCGTCCGCGGCCACGAGCTGCTGGCCAACGAGGTCGCCAGTTCGGTCGAGGAGCACGTCCGGTTCGGCGGGGTGGTGCCCGAGGTCGCCAGCCGGGCGCACCTGCAGGCGATGGTTCCGACCCTGCGCCGGGCGCTCGCCACAGCCGACGTCGACCTGTCCGAGATCGACGGCATCGCCGTCACCGCGGGCCCGGGCCTGATGGGCGCCCTCGTGGTCGGACTGTCGGCGGCGAAGGCGTTGGCGGTCTCCCTCAACAAGCCGCTGTACGGGGTCAACCACCTGGTCGGCCACGTCGCCGTCGACCTGCTCGACCACGGCGACCTGCCGCAGCCGTGCGCCGCACTGCTGGTCTCCGGCGGCCACACCTCGCTGCTCGCGGTGAACGACATCACGGGCGACATCCGGGAACTCGGCGCGACCATCGACGACGCCGCGGGCGAGGCCTACGACAAGGTGGCCCGGCTGCTCGGGCTGGCCTACCCCGGCGGCCCGGTGATCGACAGGGCGGCCGCCGACGGCGACCCGCGAGCGATCCCCTTCCCCCGCGGACTGACCGCGCAGAAGGACCTCGAGAAGCACCGCTTCGACTACTCCTTCTCGGGGCTGAAGACCGCAGTCTCCCGCTGGGTCGAGACCCGCCGCCGCGACGGCCTGGACGTCCCCGTCGCCGACGTGGCGGC
>JAEYUH010000111.1 GCA_023432725.1 Actinomycetes bacterium
GCAGAGGACCGGTTGCGCGCCCTGTACGTCGCCGCCACCAGGGCCCAGTCCCAGCTCACCTTGTGGTGGACCCGCACCAAGCGCAATAACGAGCTCTCTGCGCTGCACCGGTTGTTGTTCCGCGACCGGGTCGCCGGC
Organism: Actinomycetes bacterium; assembly: GCA_023432725.1. Lineage (GTDB taxonomy): Bacteria > Actinomycetota > Actinomycetes > Propionibacteriales > Propionibacteriaceae > Propionicimonas. Next base: position 139 of record JAEYUH010000111.1, read on the forward strand.
GGGCCACCCGAGCCCGCCTACCGGGTGGACACCCCTCCCGGCAGCGGCCACCCGCGCGAACTGCCCTGGCTTGAGGCGGCCGGCATCGCGGTGGAGGACTGCCCGGCGCCGGTGCCCGCTCGAAGGTCGCCGGCCCCCGGCCCGGCGACAGAGCTCCAGGAGCCCGGCTGGGAACGCAGGATCGACCAGGTCTGGCGCCGGACGTCGTACTCGGGGCTCACCCAGGAGCTCCACGCCAGGCCTCCGGTCACCTGGGTAGCCCACCCCGTGGTGGACGACGAACCACCCCCTGACGAGGCGCTCGTGACACCGGCCCGCGGACCCGCCTCGCCGATGGCGGACCTGCCGGGCGGCGCCGCCTTCGGCAGCCTCGTGCACCACGTCCTGGAGAACCTGGACTGGTACTGCCCCGATCCGGCGGACGAGCCGCAACTGCGGGAACGGCTCGAGCAGGCGTCGCTCGCCGCGCTGCAGCGCTACCCGCTCGCCGGGGTGACCCCTGCCGCGCTGGCCGACGGCCTGCTCCCGAGCCTGGTGACGCCGCTGGGCCGGCTGACCGGTGGCCTGTCGCTGGCGGAGCTGCCGGTCCGCGACCGGCTCAGCGAGCTCGACTTCGAGTTCCCGCTCGGCACCGCTGCCTCCACCACCACGGTCGCCGACGTCGCTGCCTTGCTGCGCACCTGGCTGCCTGCCGACGACCCGCTGGCGGGCTACCCCGACGAGCTCGACCACCCCGGGCTGGCCGGCCAGGTGCTGCGCGGCTTCCTGACCGGCAGCATCGACTCGGTGCTGCGGGTGCGCGGGGAGGCCGGGCCGCGGTTCCTCGTGGTGGACTACAAGACCAACCGCCTCGGTACGGCCAGCCCGCTCAGCCTTGACGACTACCGCCCCGAGGCCATGGCGGCCGAGATGATCCGCACCCACTACCCCCTGCAGGCGATCCTGTACTGCGTCGCGCTGCACCGCTTCCTCGCCGCCCGGGTGCCCCGGTACGATCCGGCCGTCCACCTCGGCGGGGTCGGCTACCTGTTCGTCAGGGGAATGGCAGGACGCGACCTCAGCGACACCGAGCCGACCGGCGTCTTCAGCTGGTTCCCACCGGCCGGCCTGGTCAGCGAGCTGTCCGACCTGCTGGCGGATCGGAGGCCGCGATGACGACCCCCGACCTGGCCACGAGCCTGAGCCCCGGTCTGCTGCTGGACATGCACGCCACCGGCCTGCTGGCCTGGGGCGACGTCCACGTGGCCCAGAAGGTGTCCTACCTCTACGGCGAGGATGATCAGCGGGTGCAGCTGGCCCTGGCGCTCGCGGTGCGGGCGCTGCGGGCCGGTCAGGTCTGCCTCGACCTGGCCGGCGTCACCGGCCAGGTGTTCGAGGCCGACGAGGCGGCGGTCACCGTTCCCGCCGCGCTGTGGCCCGAACCGGCCGGGTGGCGGCAGTCCGTCGATGACAGCCCGCTGGTCTCGCTCGGGCCGGACGCGCCCGGCGAGCGGCCATTGCGGCTGGTCGGCGACCTGCTCTACCTCGAGCGCTTCTGGCAGGAGGAGACCACAGTCGCCACCCAGCTGGTCAGCCGCCGCGAGGCTGCGGCGCAGGCCGCCGCCCTCGACCTCGGCGCCCTGCGGGCGGCGCGGGCCGAGCTCTTCCCCGCCGGCTCCGACCCCGACCAGGAGTTGGCGGCGGTGGTGAGCGCGCTGTCACCGGTGTCGGTGATCGCCGGAGGGCCCGGCACCGGCAAGACCACCACGCTCGCCCGGGTGCTCGCCATGCTGGTTCGCACCCGCCGCCCCGCCCCGGTGATCGCGCTGGCGGCCCCGACCGGGAAGGCGGCGGTTCGGATGGAGGAGGCGCTGAGCGGGGCGTTGGCCTCGTTGCCCGCCGACCTGGCCGCCGGCCTTTCCGGGCTGCGGGCCGGCACCATCCACCGCCTGCTGGGCTGGACCCCCGCCTCCCGGAGCCGGTTCGTTCACGACGCCGCCAACCCGTTGCCGCACGACGTGGTGGTGATCGACGAGGCGTCCATGGTGCCGGTCACCCAGCTCGCCCGGCTGCTGACCGCGCTGCGTCCACAGGCCCGCCTGATCCTGCTCGGCGACCCCGACCAGCTGGCCCCTGTCGACGCCGGCCCCGTGCTGCACGACATCGTGGAGGCTGAGGTCCCTCCCCCTGCCCCGCTGCGCTCGGCCCTGCACCAGCTGGGACTGCCCGATTCGGGAGCTGTGGTGCGCCTGCGGCACAACTACCGGTCCCGCCCGGCGCTGGCGGCGCTGGCCGCAGCGGTGCTTGAGCAGGACGCCGATCGCGCGGTGGCACTTGCTACCGCGGGCGAACCGGGGATCCTGCTGGCCGGCACCGCCGGCGACACGCCGCTTCAGGAGCAGCTGGTGCGCCAGGGCAGCGCCATGATCGAGGCGGCCCGCGACGGCCGGATCACCGACGCGCTCGCCCAGCTCGAGGTGCACCGCCTGCTGTGCGCGCATCGACGCGGCCCCTACGGCGTGGCCCTGTGGTCGCGGCAGGTCGAGGAGTGGCTGGCAGCCGCCGTCCCCGGCTTCGACCCGACCCTGACCTGGTACCCGGGACGGCCGCTGCTGGTGACGCAGAACGCCACCGACCTGGGGCTGTTCAACGGCGACACCGGCGTGGTGGTCGCCGACCCGGGTGGCTTGCGCGCCCACTTCGCGCGGGGGTCACGGGTGCACTCCATCTCGCCCTTCCTGCTCGACAGCGTCCAGACCGTGCACGCGATGACCGTCCACAAGGCCCAGGGCAGCCAGTTCGACCAGGTGACGGTCGTGCTCCCGCCCCCCGACTCGCCGTTGCTGACCCGGGAACTGCTGTACACAGCCGTCACGCGGGCGCGCTCCCAGGTCACGCTGATCGGCAGCGTCGAGTCGCTGGTGACGGCGGTGACCAGCCCACCGCGGCCGGCCGGCGGGTTGCGGGCCCGGTTGGCCGGGGGGTGAGTCAGGCGACCTCGTCCGGCGACGCGACGAAGGTGTTGCAGGCGGCGACCGCGGTGGTGGACAGCCCCGTGGTGATCCAGTGCAGGCCGGACGCGGGGGCGCCGTGGGTGCGGGGCCGGCCCGGGTGGTCGCCCCTGGCGTAGGTGTCCTCCCCCAGCAGCTCCCGTTCAGCCTCGGTCAGCCCGGTCGCCGTCGCGAGGGCGTTGATAGCCAGTCCGCCCAGGCAGTCGGCCTGCAGTTCGGTGCGCCGGTTGTACTCCAGGGCGAGGTCAGGTTCCGCGTCCTGCTGGAAGGCCCACTCGGCCATCAGGACGCCGGTGCGGCCCTGCAGGGCGTGGCCCACCTCGTGCGCGAGGGTGTTGTCGACCGCCAGCGGGGTGGTGCTGTACAGCGGGCGCCCACGGTCGACCGCGTAGAAGATCCGCTGGTCGGCCGGGCAGTAGAAGGCGGCGGCCGCGTCCATGGAAGGGCTCGTCCCGCAGGCAGTGGTGATCGGCTGGTCGTAGCTCAGCACCGGCGACTGCGGCAGGACGAAGCCTGCGGTCGCCATCGGAGCGGACCAGACCCGCATCAGGCATTCCATCGTCGCCGCGAGGTGGGCGTCCAGCGCGGCGAGCTCACCGGGACGGGGGTCGTCCAGTCGGGTGATCGCGCAGTCGACGGCTGCCAGGGTCTCGCCGTAGAGCCGGTTGTCCTCCAGCCAGGCCTTCGCCTCGTCCCATGACTGGGGGTACGGCAGCGGAGGCGGGTCGAAGTCATCGGCGGGGCCGGTGGTCGGTGCCGGCGTCGGGGTGGACGCTGTGGGGGTTTCGCTCGGTGACGGGCTGTCGCTCGGGGACGGGGCAGGGGTCGCGGGCGCGGTGGGTGCCGGCGTACCGCCGGCCTCGGGCCGATTGAGGTAGCTCGTCAGACCGAAGGCGAAGAAGCCGGCCGCCAGCGCCAGCGCCGCGCCGAGCGCGACCATTCCCCACGGCCCCGGACGGCGGGCCGCCGGAGCCGACCACGGCTGTGCTGTCATCTCTCCCCCTCTGGCGGGGATTCTCCGCGACCGCGGGCCGTGGCGCTAGTGCCGGTCCACGCCAGGCCGGGCGCCGCCGTCGGCACCCGCCGACCGCCACTCCGCGATCATCCGGTAGGCGATCGACGTACTGGACGGAAGCAGGACCTCCCGGGTGGCGAGGGCGGCGGCGAGGTCCTCGCGGCTGAACCAGCGGGCCTGCTCGATCTCCGTGGTGTCGACGGTGAGGTGGGGGTCGGCGGCGCGCGCCCGGAAGGCCACCATGACCGAGCGCGGGAACGGCCAGGGCTGCGAGCCGAGGTACTGCACGTCGGTGACGCACAGGCCGACCTCCTCCAGGACCTCGCGGTACACCGCCTGCTCCAGCGACTCCCCCGCCTCGAGGAAACCTGCGAACACCGACATCCGGCCGGGCGCCCAGACCGCCTGGCGGCCCAGCAGCAGCCGATCGGCGGGGTCGGTGATGGCGACGATCACCGCGGGGTCGACCCGCGGGTAGGTCTCCCGGCCGCAGCCGGGGCAGCGCCGGGCGAGCCCCGCGCGGGCCACCTGAGTCGGGGTCGCGCAGGAACTGCAGAAGCGGGCGACGTGGTGCCACCCGGCCAGGGCGCTCGCAGTGAAGGCAAGCTCGAGTTCGACCCCGTCGAGCCCCTCCATCACCACCCGCAGCGGTTGCCCGTCCGGCACCTCCGCGACCAGGTCGATGAAGACAGGTTCGCCCTCCAGCAGGCCGAGGAGCAGCTGCCGCTCGGTGAGCGGGCCGGCGGCGGGACGGTAGCCCGGCGCCCCGTCCGACCAGGCGAGCGCGCCCTGCCCCGACACCGCGAGGACCCGCGCTGCCGGGTGCTCCCATTGCCGAGCCACCCAGGCGGGGTCGCCCCGCCGGTCCTCGGCGCGGTCCAGCCGACCCGGGCTCTGCCAGCTCGTCATGCGGACACGCTATGCCCGGCCCTGCAGGTCGGCGACCAGCGCCACCAGGGTGTCGTGATCCGGCAGGTCCGGTGGCCGCACCACAGCGCCGGTGGGCACCTCGTAGAACACCGCATCGACCTCGTCGGGCGACACCCCCTGCAGGTCGGCCCACGCCTGCCGGTAGAAGGCGAGCTGCAGCGGATCCGCCCGGCCCGCCCAGCCGGTCTTCCAGTCCACCACCTGGAAGCGGTAGCCCGGGGGGCCGGGCAGCACGGCATCGATCCGGCCCCGCACCAGACGGCCGCCGAGCTGCATCGTGAACGGGACCTCCACCGCCAGCGGCACGGCGTCGGCGTACGGCCCGGCGAGGAAGGCCGCCCGCAACTCGGCGTCCACCTCCGCCAGCTCGATCTCGAGGTCGTCGGCGAGCGCCGCCTGGGCGGCGAAGCGCTGCTCAAGCCAGCGGTGGAACCCTGTCCCGGCCCGCTGCTCGGCGCCCACCAGCCGCGGCATCGGCCGGACCAGGTCGGCGAGGTAGCCGCCGGGGTCGTGGCGCAGCCGCGCGAGGCCGGTCACCGAGAGGTAGGGCGGCAGCACGAGCTGTCGCCGCCGGTCGGCGTCCGCCCTGGCCTGCGCCGTGAGCGCCTCACGCCAGCGGCGCCACTGACGCGCCTCGGCAGCCTCGTCGAGATCGGCTAGGGCGGGGGCGACCGTGGCCTGCCGGACCAGCTCTGCCGCATCCCGGCGGCGCTGCCAGGCCGCCGAGTCGTCGACGACCGGCCAGCGGGTCGCCACCTCGGCCAGACTCAGCGGGTTCTCCGCAGACAGCTCAGGCGGGTCGGCGACCGCCGAGGCGTGGCGGGTGAGCACCGCCAGGTAGTCGGAGCGTCGGCGCGGCCTGACCAACTGCGCATCCCAGGTGTGGCTGGTGGCGTACAGCCGCCGGCGCGCCCTGGTCACCGCCACGTAGGCGAGCCGGTCCTCGGACTGCCGCTGATCGGCGGTCAGCGCGGCGGCGAACTCCTTGACGGTGGTGTTGGTGGGCAGGCCGAGTTGCGGGACGGCGGCCGCGTCGCCACGCAACGGGTTGGGGATCACGGCGGCGTTGCGCAGCCAATTGCCGGTGACCCGGTCACTGGGGAAGACGTCGGCAGCGAGCGCGGGGAGGAACACGACGTCCCACTCCAGACCCTTGGCACGGTGGACGGTGAGCAGCTTGACGGAGTCGTCGTCGGAGATCACTGCCTGCTCCAGCCCGACGCCGTACTCCCGCTCGGCCTCGAACCAGCCCAGCAGGCCGGCCAGCGACGCCTCGCCGTCGATCTCGCTGTAGCCGGCCACTGCCTGCACGAAGGCGGCGAGCTGGGTGGCGTCACCGCCTTCGGCGAGCAGTTCGACCTCGAGCCCGAGGGTGTCGATGACCCGCGCCGTCAGGTCGACCACCGATTCCGAGGCCCACCGGCGCAGCCCGGCGAACTCGGCGGCGAACGCGGCGCAGCGGACCCGGGCCGCCTCGCTGAGCCGGGTCTCCCCCGGCGCCTGGACCGCTTCCAGCAGGCTCGGCACCCTGGCGGAGTCGTTGCCGGACAGCAGGGCGACCAGCGCCTCTTCCAGCGGGGCGTCCCCGTCGCGGGCGGGACGGCCGGACAGCTGGACGGCGCGCCGTCCAATCGCCTCGAGGTCGGCGATCCCGATCGCCCAACGCGGCGAGGTCAGCAACCGGACAAGGGCGGGGTTGTCCGCCGGGTCGGCCAGCAGCCTCAGGGTGGCGACCACCTCGGCGATCGCCGGCAGCTCCAGCAGCCCACCCAGTCCGACGATCTCGGCGGGCACCTGGCGCTCCACCAGTTCGGCGTAGAGCGTGCCGATGGCGGCGTTGCGCCGGGTCAGCACGGCGATGTCCGACCAACGCCCCACCGCCCCGGTCTCGTGCTCGGCGACGACCCGGTCGGCGAGCCAGGCGACCTCCTGCGGCCAGGTGTCGAACTCCGCCACCTCGAGCCTCGCCGGCGGGGTGCCGGGCGGGCAGACCAGGTCGAGGTCGAGCCCTGCGGCGGCCAGCACCGGGTCGGAGCGGATCGGGCCGGCCAGTTCGTTCGCGGCATCGAGGATGCGCTGCCCGGAGCGCCGGTTGACGGTGAGCGCGAAGACCTGCGCCGGGGACCCGCCGGCGGCAGGGAAGTCGGTGGCGAACCGCAGGATGTTGCTGGCGGCGGCGCCGCGCCAGGTGTAGATCGCCTGGCAGGGGTCGCCCACCGCGGTGACCGGGTGCCCGCGGCCCGTCGACGGGTCGGTTCCGGAGAACAGGCCGGCGAGCAGCCGTGACTGCGCCGCCGAGGTGTCCTGGTACTCGTCGAGCAGGACGACGGCGAACTCGTTCCGCAGGGCTTCCGAGACCGCCGGCACCTCGGTCGCGAGCCGGGCGGCCGATGCCATCTGGTCGGCGAACTCGACGAACCCTGACTGCTGCTTGAGCTCTTCGTAACGGCCGACGAGGCCCGCCAGTTCGAGGCGTTCCTCGGCGACGGCGGCGGCTCGCGCCAGCTCGGCGTACATCCCGCCCCGCCAGGTGGGGGCTGCCGCGAGCTCGGCGAGGAAACGCTCGGCGTGCCCGACCAGGTCGTCGGAGGCGACCAGGTGGGAACGCAGCTCCCCGGCGAGTTCGACCAGCCGCTGCGTCACCGAATCGGGGCGCAACCGGGACAGGTGGCGCAGCGGGGCGGGCGGATCGGCGACGACCCTTGCGGCCAGCCGGAACCGGGCGGCACCGGTGATCAGGCGCGCCCCCGGCTCGAGGCCGAGCATCAGTCCGTGCTCGTTGACCAGCCGGCCTGCGAAGGCGTCGTAGGTGAGGACGAGTTCCTCGCCGCCGTCAAGGGAGTGAAGCCCGGCGCGGGCCAGGGCCGCCCTGACCCGCGCCGACAGCTCGCCTGCCGCCTTGCGGGTGAAGGTCAGGCCCAGCACCTGATCGGGACGCACAGCACCCGACCCGACCAGCCAGACCACCCGTGCCGCCATCACGGTCGTCTTGCCGGAACCCGCTCCGGCGATGATCACCCCGGGGGCCAGCGGGGCGGCGATCGCTGCCAGCTGCTGGTCGGAGAACGGGATTCCCAGCAGGTCGGCGAGCTGGCCGGGGTCGTGCAGAACGGCGCTCATCGCAGCACCTGCTCACCGCAGCCGGAGGCAGGGCAGCTGTCGGCGAACGGGCAGCGGCGGCAGTGCGAGCCGGGCGCGGCGCGGTAGCCGCCCTCCGCGACGACAGCCGCCGCCCTCGCCACCCGCTGATGCACCCAGGTCGGGTAGCCGCCCGAGCCGTCCTCACCCGACAGGTGGGGGCGATCGGCCAGCGGGTCCTGGGAGAGTTCGCGCGGCAGGCCGTCTCGCCGGTCCGGCTGGCGCAGGTAGACCACCGACGCCCCAGCCGAGCCGGCCGCCGGCCCGGCGAGCGCAGCGAAGGCGTCGCTCTCGACGGCGAGCTGGTAGATGCCGAGCTGGTCCATCCCTGCGACCTCATCGCGGGTCGGCACCGTCCGTCCGGTCTTGAAGTCGACCACGGCAAGCCTGCCGTCGGCGGTGCGTTCGAGGCGGTCCACAGCCCCGGCCAGGGTGACCTGGCGGCCGTCCAGCTCCAGGTCGAACTGGAACGGCGCCTCGACCGCGGCCGGCTCGGGGCGCTGCTCGCGCCAGGCCAGGAACCGCTGCACCGACACCTCGGCCTCCACCCGCTCGACTGCCGACAACCAGCCGGTGTCGAAGCGGAGGTGTCGCCACGCCGCGTCGAGGTGCCCACCCACCGCGGCGTCGTCGAGCCCGCCGGTACTGGCGTGCTGCACCAGCAGGTGGATCACCGAGCCGAGTGAGGCGCCCACCGCGGGCGGGCCGTCGGCGTGGGCAGCGCGGCTCAGGAAGTACCGCCGCGGGCAGGTCAGCAGGGCGCTGACCTGGCTCGGACTGAGCCGGATCGGCCCCTCGGCGGGCAGCGGGCCGCTGGACAGCTCCCTCACCCCCCACCACTGGCCGGGGTCGGCGAGCGGGACCAGCGGGCGGCCGTCGGGCAACCGTTCCGAGGCCAGGGCAGCAAGGTTCGCCGCAGCGGCGAGCCGGCGATCCTCGCCCGCCCCGGGCGAGACGAGAACGCGGCGCAGTGCACCGACCAGAGCGGGGAGGGTGACCGGGGTACCGTCCACCGGCAGTTCCGGCTCGACGCCGAGCTCGGTGAGGAAGCGGGACGGTTGGTTGGCCTCGCCCTCGGTGCCCGCGGTGGCCGTCACCACCAGTTCGTCGCGGGCCCGCCCGCAGGCGAGGAAGAAGAGCCTGCGTTCCTGGCTCAGCCGCTCCCTCGGGTCGGGCCGGGGGCCGATTCCGTCGCTGAGCAGGCGCTCCGGCTCGAGCAGGGCGCTGACCTGACGACCGGCGGGCCAGCTGCCCTCCTGCACCCCCGCCACCACCACCAGCGCCCACTCCCTGCCGCGGGCACGGTGGGCGGTCAGCAACTGCACGCCGCGGGCCCCCGCCCGCGACTCCCGCTCCCTGTCGGCGGGGATCTGCTGGGCCGCCACCGCTTCGAGCAGCAGCCGGATGCCGGCGGCACCGGTGCCGGCGGTCTCGGCGGCGAGTTCGAAGAAGGCTGCCACGGCGTCCAGGTCGCGATCAGCCTGCCGACCCGCAGGGCCGCCGCCGAGCGCCTCGGCCCGCAGCCGGGCCGGCCAGCGGGTGGCGTTCCAGATCCCCCAGGCGATCTCGTCGGCTCGCCTGCCGCCAGCACAGGCGGACGTCGCCGTCGCCAGCAGCCCGACCAGCGCGGCCAGCCGGGACAGGACGGGAGTGGCGGCACAGTCGGGCTCCAGCCAGGCCGGGTCGTTGACGGCGCGGGCGAGCACGTCCTCGGGGGCGGGTGCCTGCCCCGTGGCGTCGACGGCCCCGGGGTGGGCCGAGCGCCACCGCCGCACCAGCTGTCGCAGCCCAACCGGGTCGTAGCCGGCTAACGGAGAGGTGAGCAGCCGCACCGACTCGTCCGGCCGCAGTTCGCCGCGGGCTGCCACCTCGAGCACGAGCAGCAGCGGCCGGACCGCCTGGGCGTCGGCGAGCGCTATCTCGTCGCCTGCAACCTGGACGGGAACCCCCGCGGCGGCGCAGGCCCGCCCGATCGCCGGCAGCTGCCGGCCGGAGCGGGCCAGAACCGCCATCTCGCGGTAGGCGATCCCGCGCTCGATCCGGGCCCTGCGCAACTCGGCGGCGATCGCCCTGGCCTGGTCGGCCTCGCCCCGGCAGGTCAGCACCCGCACCGTGCCCGGGCGTTCGGCAGGCAGCGGCTCCGCCGGCGCCCCGGGCACCGCCACCGGGAGCCGGGCTGCCACCCGCGACAACGCCGCCGCCAGTTCCCCGCCCGCACGCAGCCCCTGCCGCAGCACCACCAGCTCGCCGGGAGCGCCGCCCCTGCCGGTGAAGATGGAGGTGAACTCGGCGGCGATCCGCGGGTGCGCGCCGCGGAAGGTGTTGACCGCAGCCTGCGGGTCGGCGGTGGCGAGCACGAGCCCGCCGTCGGGCACGAGGGCGCGAACCAGGCCGAGCTGGGCAGGGTCGAGGTCGGTGACGTCGTCGACCAGCACCGCGCCGTGGCGCTGCCGTACCGCGGCCACCACCTCGGGATCGGTCAGCAGGATGCGGGCCCTGTGCACGAGCTCGGCGTAGTCGAGGGTGGCCTCGGCGTCGAGCACGTCGAGGTACTCGGCGAAGAACTCCCCGACCGCCACCCACTCCGGCAGGTCGGCCCGGCGGCCGTGCTCGATGACGTCCTCGGGGTCGAGGCCGAGCTGGCGGGCACGGGCGAGCACCGTGCGCACCTGGCGAGCGAAACCGCGGGTGGCCAGCGCCTGCCGCAGCCCGCCGGGCCACCGCGCACCGGAGTCTCCTGCGAGCAGTTCACGCACCCGGAACTCCTGCTCGGGGGCGGTCAGCAGCCGCCAGTCGCCGGTGGTCGCGTACTGGTCGACCAGCGTGCGGGCAAGGGCGTGGACGGTCGTCACGGTGAGTTGCGAGGTGCCCCCTACCCCTTCGGCGATCCGGTTCCGCAGCGCGCTGGCCGCGGTCCTGGACGAGGCGAGCACCAGCGGCGTCCCGCCCGCGCGCACCCGCTGGATGGCGGCCTGCGCCACGAGGTGGGTCTTGCCGGTTCCCGGCCCGCCGAGCACGAGCAACGGGCCGTGCCAGCCCTGCAGGGCCGCGGCCTGTTCTGCCGTCAGCCCTGCGCCGTCCACGACTGCTGCTTGCGCCACCACGCCACCCATGCAACCACCCGCCACCGACAGCCCGCCGCAAGCCCATCGACAGCGCGTCGTGGAACTCTGGACCGCCACCGGTGAGTGTGCAACAGTGGCCACCTGCCGACCACGCCCGGTCGGGAAGGCTGTCCGGGCGTGCCCGTCCCGGGCCGGCGGAGCGCCCGGTCGAAAGGGCGCAGCTCGATGAGTGAGGAGAGGTACATGGCGCAGGGAACCGTCAAGTGGTTCAGTGCCGAGAAGGGTTACGGCTTCATCGCCATCCCGGGTGAGGCCGAGGAGGTGTTCGTGCACCACACCGCCATCGACTCCAGCGGCTTCCGCTCGCTGAACGAGGGCCAGACCGTGGAGTTCGACATCACCCCTGGCAACAAGGGGCCGCAGGCAGCGAACGTCCGCGTCGTCTGACCGCACACCATGACCTACCCGGGCCCCACCTGACGCCAGGTGGGGCCCGGGTTCATTTCCGGAGGCAGCCATGGCCGACGTCCACGCCGAGGTCGACGGACGGGTGGTCGCCCTGTCCAACCTCGACAAGGAGCTCTTCCCCGACGGCACTACCAAGGCTGAGGTGATCGCCTACTACAGCGAGATCGCCCCTGTGATGCTGCCGCACCTGGCCGGCCGGGCTGTGACAAGGCTGCGCTTCCCCGACGGCACCGCCGCCGAACCCTTCTACGAGAAGAACGCCCCCGCCGGGACCCCGGACTGGGTACCCGTGCTCGAGGTGATCGCCGCCGACACCCGGATCGCGTACCCCCTGATCGAATCGCCGGCCGCGCTGGTCTGGCTGGCCAACCTCGCCGCCCTCGAACTCCACACCCCGCAGTGGCGCCGCGAGCACCAGCCGGAGCCCCCGTTCGCGGTGGACGGCGACACCCTGGCCGACCTGCTGGTGGTCGACCTCGACCCCGGGCCGGGGATCACGATGGCCGACAGTGCCCGGGCCGCGTTGCTGGTGGCGGCCGAACTCGCCGAGGACGGCCTCGTTCCGGTGCCGCGGACCAGTGGTGGCAAGGGGCTGCAGCTGCAGGCCGCGATCGCACCGGTGCCTGCGGACACAGCGGTCGGTCACGTGAGGGGGCTCGCCACCCGGCTGGCGTCCCGCCACCCCGACCTGTTCGTCACCACGCAGGCCAGGACCGCCCGCACCGAACGGATCCTGATCGACTGGCTGCAGAACCAGGCGGTGCGCAACACCATCTGTACCTATTCGCTGCGCGGTCGCGATCAGCCAGGCGTCGCCACGCCGCTGACCTGGGACGAGGTGGGAGCCGCCGCGCAGGGCGCTCCGCTGCGGTTCTCCCCCGCCGACGTGCTCGCCCGGGTGGCCGAGCACGGCGACCTGGCCGCCGACCTGCTCGCGAACCCGCGCCCCACCCTCAGGGTTCCCCCCGGACCTCCCCCAGCACGCTGAGAACGCACCCCTGCTGCAGGCGCGGACGGGGGTCCGGGACGCTAGATTGGACGGCGTTGCACCCGATGCTGAGAGGCCTGCGATGACGACTCCCGCCCAACCCTCCGGTGGCGCCGCCCAGGCGGCCCCGCTGCCCCCGCCGAGCGTGCTCTCCCTGAGCGCACCGGAACCGCCCCCGCTCGTCGCCGAGACCCAGGCGCCCGCCATGGCACCGCAGGTCGAGGCCGCGCAGGTGCCGGTGCTGGACGCCAAGGTGGAGGAGTTCATCGGTGCGCTGAGCCAGGCCGAGGCGAACTCCCCGTCCTTCTCCGCCCAGGCCGACGCCGTCCGCTCGATGGGCGACGCCGACATCCGCAAGGCGGCCGAGACCTCGAACCGGCTGCTGCAGACCCCCGTCCGCGCGGTCAAGGACGGCGGCCTGGCCGAGGGCTCCAAGGTCAGCCAGACGCTGCTGCAGCTGCGCAAGACGGTCGAGGACCTCGACCCGGCGCAGGCCCGCGGCGGCAAGAAGTGGTTCAAGCGGCTGCCCTTCGCCGACCAGGTCAACGACTACTTCCGCAAGTACCAGAGTTCGCAGGACCACCTCAACGGCATCCTGCACGCGCTGCGCTCCGGGCAGGACGAGCTGACCAAGGACAACGTCGCGCTCAACATGGAGAAGCAGAACCTGTGGACCGTGATGGGACGGCTCAACCAGTACGTCTACATCGCCGAGCGGCTGGACGCGAAGCTCTCCGCCCAGATCGCCGAACTCGAGCTCTCCGACCCCGAGAAGGCCAAGGCGCTCAATCAGGACGTGCTGTTCTACGTCCGTCAGAAGCACCAGGACCTGCTCACCCAGCTGGCGGTGTCGATCCAGAGCTACCTGGCCATCGACATCATCATCAAGAACAACATCGAGCTCATCAAGGGTGTCGACCGGGCCTCCACCACCACCGTGTCCGCGCTGCGGACGGCCGTGATCGTGGCCCAGGCGCTGGGCAACCAGAAGCTGGTCCTCGACCAGATCACCGCCCTGAACACGACGACCTCCGGCATGATCCAGCGCACCTCCGAGATGCTGAAGGAGAACTCCGCGCAGATCCAGGAGCAGGCGGCGTCCTCGACCATCGGGCTCGAGCAGCTGCAGGCCGCCTTCGCCAACATCTACGCGACCATGGACTCGATCGACCAGTTCAAGCTGAAGGCGCTCGACACCATGGCCGCCACGATCGGCACCCTGGAGGCCGAGGTGGTCAAGAGCCGCGAGTACCTCGACCGGGTGGCGGCCCAGGACACCAGGGCCCAGCAGCTGCCGAGCATCACCATCGACAGGTGAACTGAGGACCATGGGTTTCTGGGACTGGCTGCGCGGCCGGGAACCGGAACCGGCTGCCGCGCCGGTCCCGGAAGTGGCGACCGCCCCCACCGGGCAGGACATAGCGGTTGCCCTGGAGCGGGTCGAGCAACTCGTCGCCGACCCGGCCATCCCCGGGGTGGTGCGCTCCCGCGCGCTGCGGGTGACCGCCACGGTGCGCCGGACGCTGCCACGGTTGGGGCTGCTCGGGCTGGGCAGCTACGACTCCTACTCGGTGGTGGCGACCGCCACCGACTACCTGCCCGAGGCGATCGGTGCCTACCTCCGCCTGCCGCGGGACTGGGCGGATTCCCGACCTGTCGAAGCCGGAAAGACCTCACTGATGCTGCTGATCGACCAACTCGACCTGCTCGCCGGAACCATGGACAAGATCTACGACGCCGCGAACCGCACCGACGCCGAGGCGCTGATCAGCCACGGCCGCTTCCTCCAGGAGAAGTTCGGCCACGGCCCCGCGGTGCCGCCACCGGTCGCCGCGCCACCTCCGCAGGCGTCGGCGAACCCGCTCGATCTGGGGCACCCGTGAGCACCCCCGACCTGCGCTCGGCGCTGGCCGCGCTGGACAAGGCCGCCCGCAAGGCCGGCATCGACCCGGGTGCCGCCGCCGATGACGGACGGGTGCTGGCCGCTGCCGTGTCGGAGTCCAACCGCGGCGCGTACGTCGCGTGGTGCCAGGCCCTCGGCTTGCCGCCGGCCGCGGCCCCGTTCTATGACGCCGCCTCCCGCGGCCGTCGCTACCGCGGTGCCCAGACCCCCACCGCCTCGCTGGCCGCAGCGACGGGGGGAAGGCATGCCAGGGCCTACCAGCAGGCGCTGGTCGAGGTCTGCACCGCCGCCGCCCTGCTCGGCGAACCGGGTCCTGCGGCGATGGGGGCCGCCCAGCTCGCGGGAGCCGCCCAGCTGGCGGGCGCCCGTCCCCCCGCCCAGCCGCCGATGGCAGCCCCGGTCGCCGGCCCCGCCTCGGACGCGGCCCAGCAGGACTTCGCCCGGCACGCCCCGACGATCCTCGCCGACGTGCTCTCCCGGCTGAGTGACTCCCAGCAACGGTTGCTCGAACTGAACCGGACCGACCCGCTGACCCCGGGCGCGATTCCTGGGCTGCCCGGCTCCCAGCCGGCCTTCCCCGTCCCCGGCCGCCCGGTGCCGCCGGGTGCGCCGTCCGACCCCGGCACGGCCGCAGGGCAGGAACCCAGCGCCGCCGCCGAACCGCCCGAACCCGCCGCCTCGCCCGAGACGCCCGACGAGCCGGAGAAGACCGTCGAGGAATGGCTCGCCGAGCTCGACGAGCTGGTGGGCCTGACCGGCGTGAAGGCGGAGATCCACCGCCAGACCGCGATCCTGCGGGTGGACGCGCTGCGCGCCAAGGCAGGTCTGCGCTCGCCCACCATCACCCGCCACCTGGTGTTCACCGGCAACCCCGGCACCGGCAAGACCACGGTGGCCCGGATGGTCGCCGGCATCTACAAGGCGATCGGGCTGCTCTCCAAGGGCCAGCTGGTGGAGGTGGATCGCTCCGAACTGGTCGCCGGCTACCTCGGCCAGACCGCCATCAAGACCGCGGAAGTGGTGGCCAAGGCCACCGGTGGCGTGCTGTTCATCGACGAGGCGTACTCGCTCAACGGCGACCAGTACGGCGAGGAGGCGATCAACACCCTCGTCAAGGAGATGGAGGACAAGCGCGACGACCTGGTAGTCATCGTGGCCGGCTACACAGGCCCGATGGTCGAGTTCATCTCGAACAACCCCGGGCTCGCGAGCCGGTTCCGCACCACTATCGAGTTCGCCGACTACACCGACGAGGAACTGGCCAGGATCTTCGCCCAGATGGCCACCAAGGCCGACTACGACCTGGGCGAGGGGTGCGCCGCGGAGTTCCGCCACCAGCTCTCCGGCCAGCTCCGGAACGAGACCTTCGGCAACGGACGCTGGGCGCGCAACCTGTTCGAGGCCGCGATCGGACGCCACGCCTGGCGGCTGCGCGAGGTCGACGAACCCACCCTCGAGGACCTGCGCACCCTGCTGCCCGAGGACATCGCCGCCGAGCCGGCGCCCCCCGTCGACTGGGAGCCGGTGCCTGACCCCGGCGACCCGGCCGTCCCCGAGACCCCCGCGCCATGACCAGCCTGCCACCGGTGGCCACCGTCGGTGCGCCGGTGACCGCGCAGCCCCCGGCCGGGCAGCCCGGCCTGGCAGCGCGGGCCCGCGCGGTCGCCCTCCTTCCGGGACGGGGCGGCGCCACCACGCCGCGCCGGCTCGGGTTGGCCCGGCTGGCCCACCTCGTCCTGGCCCTCGTGCTGGGGGTCGGCTCGGTGGTCACCGCCGTCCAGCTCGACCAGCGCCAGGCCCAGTCCGAGGTGCACGCGGCCCAGTACGTGCGCACCGCCGAGCTCGAGACCAGGCTGCTCACCGCGCACGCCGCCGCCGCCAGGGCGAGCCTGTCGGGGGCCGCGGCGCAGCTCGACGAGTCCCGCGCAGCGCTCGATGCCGCGTCGACAGCACTGGTGGACGTGGCCGCCGCGCAGTCCGGCGACGCTCCCGCCCTGGCGGCGATCAGCCACCACCTGCTGCGCTACACGGCGGCGCTGGAACGCGCCCAGTTGCAGCGCGACACCGACCAGGGCCGCAGCGCGCTGGCCGCGGCGGACGACCTGCTGCGCACCGACCTGCTGCCGGCCGTCCACCAGTTGCAGGAGTCGCACGGCGCCTCCTCCACCCCCGGCGTCCCCTGGTGGATGTGGCTGCTGCCGGTCCTGGCCTGGGTCACCGTGGTGGCGATCGTCGGGGTGTCGTGGTACACCGCGCAGCTCAGTCACCGGGTGGTCAACCTCGGCCTGGCGGTGGCCGCCGCTGCCACCATCGTGCTGGCCACCTCGGCGG
>JAEYUH010000132.1 GCA_023432725.1 Actinomycetes bacterium
GTCGCCCGCGACCCGTCCCTCCACCTGGTGCAGCTGAACTCGTTCGGGTGCGGAGTGGACGCCGTCACCACCGACCAGGTGCAGGAGATCCTCGAGGCGGCCGGTGACGTGTACACCGTCCTCAAGATCGACGAGGTCTCCAACCTCGGGGCTGCCACGATCCGGCTCCGCTCGATGAAGGCGGCTGCCGCCGAGCGGCGCGGCTCCGCCACCGTGTCGACCTTCGGTCCGCCGGGGGAGCGCACGCTGTTCACCCTCGAGGCCCGCGACACCCACACCGTCTACGCCCCGCAGATGGCGCCGATCCACTTCCGGCTGCTGATGCCTGCGTTGCGCCGGGCCGGGCTCAACGTCGAGTTGCTGGAGAAGGCCTCCGCCGAGGACGTCGAGGTGGGGCTGAAGTACGTCAACAACGATGCCTGTTTCCCGGCGATCATGGTGGTCGGCCAGCTGGTGAACAAGATCCGCTCCGGGGAGGCCGACCCGGACCGGATCTCGGTCGGCATCACCCAGACCGGCGGGATGTGCCGGGCCACCAACTACGCCGGGCTGCTGCGCAAGGCGCTGGCCGACGCCGGCTACCCGCAGGTGCCGGTGCTGGCGATCAGCGTCCAGGGGCTCGAGCCCAACCCCGGCTTCAAGCTCACCCCCGCGATGGCCCACCCCGCCCTGATGTCCTTCGTGCTGGGTGACCTGCTGCAGACGGTGCTGCTGCGGGTGCGTCCCTACGAAGCGGTGCCGGGCACCGCGAACGCCTTGTACCTGCGCTGGGACACGATCTGCCAGGAATGGTTGCAGCACGGCGGCTACAGCGCGACGCTCGGCGGCTCGGTGGGGTACAGCTGGCTGGTCTCGAGCCTGGTGCGCGAGTTCGACCGGCTCGCGCTGCGCGACATCCCGAGGAAGCCCCGGGTCGGCCTGGTCGGCGAGATCCTGGTCAAGTTCCATCCCGACGCCAACAACCATGCCGTCGACGTGATCGAGGCCGAGGGCTGCGAGGCGGTGCTGCCGGGCATCCTGCCGTTCTTCCTGATGCCCCTGCTCTCGGCGCAGTACCAGTGGGACACCCTCGGGATCGGGCCACGGTCGCACCACGTGAAGAAGCTGGCGATGTGGCTGATCGAGAAGTACCAGACGCCGGTGATCAGGGCGCTGGCGCGGACCCACGGCAAGTTCGACCCGCCGCCGTCCATGAAGGACCTCGCGGCCAAGGCGGACGGGATCATCTCGCTCGGAACCCGCGCCGGCGAGGGCTGGCTGCTCACCGCCGAGATGGTGGAGCTCATCGAGCTGGGGGCGCCGAACATCATCTGCGCCCAGCCCTTCGCCTGCCTGCCCAACCACGTGGTGGGCAAGGGGATGTTCGCCGAGCTGCGACGCCGCTACCCCCAGGCCAACGTGGTGTCGGTCGACTACGACCCCGGTGCTTCCGAGGTCAACCAGCTCAACCGGATCAAGCTGATGGTCGCCACCGCTCACAAGAACCACCAACCCCCGATCGGCGACCGTCCGCTGGTGCCGCGCACCGGACCGGTGTCCGCGCCCGCGCGCTGACCCCCGTCCAACTTCTGCCGGCTAGCGGGGTTGGCCGAGGGATGGGTCGGCCGGGTGGGCTATCTGGCAGAAGCTGGTGAGGTCAGCCCCGGAGCATGTCGAGAACCGCCGCGACCCGGCGGGCCCTGGTCTCGGCCGCCTTGGCCGACGCGATGGCAGTGGCGTGGGCCTTCTTGTGGCTGAAGGAGAGCTTCTCCCAGGCAGCGGCGGCGACCGGGTCCTGCGCGAGGGCGGCGGCGAGGTCGTCGGGGACGTCCACAGTCCGGGGCGCGTCGTCGAACTCGAGGCTCACCTCCACCTCGTCGCCCGCCCCGCGTCCGGTGGCGCGGCGGGTCTCGGCGTTGAAGCTCAGCCAGAACTGGCCGCCCATGAACGCCGTGGTGTTGCGGTAGCTGTAGCCGCCGTCGATGGTGACCACCACAGGCACCCGCTTGCCGCGGCCGAAGGACGCCACCACCTCGTCCGGCACCACGATCCCGACGTTGTTGCCTCCGGCCGGCTGCAGCACGGTGCGGAAGCTCGGCATCAGCCGAGCACC
The DNA here is from genome assembly GCA_023432725.1 of Actinomycetes bacterium. Classification (GTDB taxonomy): domain Bacteria; phylum Actinomycetota; class Actinomycetes; order Propionibacteriales; family Propionibacteriaceae; genus Propionicimonas. Next base: position 2,093 of record JAEYUH010000132.1, read on the forward strand.
TGGGCGAGCGGGGTGAACTCCCGGCCGAAGGCCTCGGCCACGGCGGGGTAGGTGATCCCTCCGGCGTGGGTGTTCAGGCCCTTGGCCAGGGCCGGGTCGTCGGCCAGCGCCCGCCTCCAGCCCTTGTCGGCCAACTGCAGGGCGTAGGCGAGGGTGGCGTTGGTGAGCGCCCACGTGGAGGTGTTGGGCACCGCGCCGGGCATGTTGGAGACGCAGTAGAACACCGAGTCGTGCACCACGTAGGTGGGGTCGGCGTGGGTAGTCGGACGGGAGTCCTCGAAGCAGCCGCCCTGGTCGATCGAGACGTCCACCAGCACCGACCCGGGGCGCATCTGGGCGACCATCTCGTTGGTCACCAGCTTGGGAGCCCTGCCTCCCGGTACCAGCACGGTGCCGATCACCATGTCGGCGGCCAGCACCTGCTCGCGCACCGAGAGCTTGCTCGACACAATCCCGTGCACCCGGTTGTCGTACCGCCAGAAGGTGGTTCGCAGCTTGTCCAGGTCGGTGTCGAGGATGGTCACGTCGGCGCCCATCCCGAGCGCAACGTTGGCGGCGTTCTGTCCCGCGACCCCGCCGCCGAGCACCACCACCTTCGCGTTCGCCACCCCGCCGACGCAGCCCATCAGCACCCCGCGGCCGCCCTGCGCCTTCATCATGGCGTGCGCCCCGACCTGCGGCGCCAGGCAGCCCGCCACCTCCGACATCGGGTAGAGCAGCGGCAACAGGCCGCTGGGCAGCTGGACGGTCTCGTACGCGATCGCGGTGGTGCCCGCTGCCAGCAGCGCATCCAGGCCGGCCTGGTCGGCGGCCAGGTGCAGGTACGTGAACAGCACCAGGTCGTCGCGCAGCCGGTGGTACTCGGCAGCCACCGGCTCCTTCACCTTGAGCACCATCTCGCCGGCCGCCCAGGTCGCGTCCGCGTCCGGCAGGATGGTCGCCCCCTGCGCGGCGAAGTCGGCATCGGAGATGGACGATCCCAGCCCCGCGCCCGACTCGATGAACACCTCGTGGCCATGCGAGACCAGTTCGGCCACCCCGACCGGTGTGATCGCCACCCGGTACTCGTGGTTCTTGACCTCGGACGGAATCGCGACGCGCATCGCACGCATCCTCTCTGGCGCGCGGGGTGGCGCCCAGCTGACCGCCGGCCGGCGGTGTGCGGTGACATCTTTGCACCGCGGACGGGCCCGGCGGCAGGGGATCGGGCCGGCAACCACGCCTCTCTCGAACCGCCGTGGCGCAGGTCTGCTCACGCTATGCTGGGCGGCGAACGTGCTCCGGGGTCGGTGTAATTCCGAACCGGCGGTGACAGTCCGCGACCCGGTCCGCTGCTGCGGCCCGGTTGAGCTGGTGGAATTCCAGCGCCGACGGTGAAAGTCCGGATGGGAGGCAGCACGGGCGCTCGACAGCATGCGCTGCCGGGTGCCCTCTGACGCACCCCGGTCCACGTCAGGACCGGAGGACAGATGACACAGCGACAGCCCTGGCGGGGGATCACCGTCACGGCTCCCGTGCTGCTGGCCGCGGTCCTGCTGCTCGGCTGGGGGTTGACGACCAGCCTGGGTTCGATCCCCGAGTACCTGCTGCCGACGCCGGCCGCTGTCGGTGCCCGGCTCGTTCACGATGTCACCACCGGCACGTTGTGGCCCTACCTGGGGCTCACCCTCGCCGAGGCCTTCGGCGGCTGCCTGCTCGGCGCTGCTGTCGCGCTGCCGCTGGCGGTCGCCATCCACCGGCTGCGCTGGGTGCGGGCGGGCGTCCAGCCCTTCCTTGGCGCCACCCAGGCCATCCCCGCCATCGCGCTGGCACCCCTGCTGGTGCTGTGGGTGGGGTACGGGTTGTGGCCGGTGATCCTGCTCTGCTCGCTGATGGTGTTCTTCCCGATCCTTGTGTCCAGCGTGCTCGGCCTGCGTCACGTCGACCCGGACGTGATCAGGGCGGCGCGGGTGGACGGCGCCGGCAGGTTCCGCCTGCTCACCGAGATCGAGGCCCCGCTGGCCTGGCCCGCGGTGCTGGCAGGGGTCCGCAACGGGTTCACGCTGTCGGTCACAGGGGCGGTGGTCGGCGAGATGGTGATGGGCGGACGCGGCCTCGGCATGGTGCTCACCGTGCAGCGCGATGCCGTCGACACCACCGGCATGTTCGCCACCATCGCGGTGCTCTGCCTCGTCGCCGCCGGTATCTACAGCCTCATCTACGCCTGGGAACGCAGTTCCCGCTTCATCATCTGACCGGAGGAACACCCCCCATGCGCAAGCTCATCCCGCTGCTCCTGCTGGCCGTGCTGGCCGGCTGCGCCCCCGCCGCGGCTCCCGGCACCACCGCCCCCGGCCCGTCCGGGGAACCGTCCCCCAGCGCATCGGGCACGGCTGCCCCCGCGAGGATCGGGCTGTCCTACATCCCCAACATCCAGTTCGCGCCGTTCTACCTGGCGGAGGCGGACGGGCTCTTCGCCAGCGACGCCACCTGGGCGACGCTGCGCCACCACGGAGCCAACGAAGGGCTGTTCACCGCGATCGCGGCCGGCCAGGAGGACTTCGTGATCGCCGGCGGCGACGAGGCGCTGCAGGCCCGCGAACAGGGCGTCGATCTGGTCTCGATCGCCACCTTGTACCGGGTGAACCCGGTGGAGGTCATCGTGCGGGCGGACGGGCCGGTGCGCGAACTGACGGACCTGGCGGGCAAGCGGATCGGCGTCCCGGGCCGGTACGGCACCTCCTGGTTCGGCCTGCTGGTCGCGCTGCGCACGGCGGGGCTGTCGGAGACCGATGTCGAGGTGGTGGAGATCGGCTACACCCAGCAGGCCGCGCTGACCACCGACAAGGTGGACGCGGTGGTCGGGTTCTCCAACAACGACCTCGTGCAGTTCGGGCTGGCAGGGGTCGAGGTGCGCGGCCTGCCGATCGTGACCGAGGGCGCGGCCCCGCTGGTGGCAGCCAGCCTGCTCACCACCCGGGAGTACCTGAACGCCCATCCCGACGTCGCCCGTGGCGTCGCGCAGGCGATGGTGGCCGGGGTGGCCGCCGCCGCTGCCGACCCCGCGCGGGCCGTCGAGGTTTCCGCCGGCCACGTCCCCGGGCTCGACCAGGAGGCGGCCAGGGACGCCGCCAGGGCCACCCTCGACGCCACCCTGGCGATCATGCTCACCCCGGACGGACGGGCGGACGGCAGCATCGACACCGCGACCTGGCAGGCGATGGGGGAGTTCATGACCGGGGCGGGGCTGCTGGCCGCCGCGCCGGATGTCGCCGCGGCCATCGCCCCTGAGGTGCTCGGGTCATAGGCTGTCGCCACTACCCGGTGAAGCTCAGGGGGTGGCATGGCCGGACGTCCCGCCCGGCGGGCAGCTGCGGCACTCGAGGCGGTGCCGAGGGCCGCGTACCTGCCGCCGGAGGTGAGGCCCCACGCCCACCGCGACGAGGCACTGCCGATCGGCTGGGGTTCCACCAATTCCCAGCCGCGAACCGTGCAGTACATGCTGCGGCTGCTGGATCCCCGGCCCGGGATGCGGGTGCTGGACGTCGGCGCCGGTTCGGGGTGGACGACCGACCTGCTGGCCTGGCTGGTCGGACCGGCGGGCCGGGTGATCGGCACCGAGCTGATCCCCGAACTGGTGGAACGCAGCCGCGCCGCGCTCACCGCCGACCACGCCGAGGTGCGGCTGGCAAGGCGTGATGTCCTCGGCGCGCCGGCGGACGCCCCGTTCGACAGGATCCTCGTCTCCGCCGAGGCGCACCGGCTGCCGCAGCAGTTGGTCGACCAACTCGCCTCCGGCGGCAGGATGGTGCTGCCGCTCACCGGCCGCCTCGTGGTGGTGAGCCTGCCGCGCGGCGTCCCGGTGGTCAATCGGGCGCCCGGGGAATTCCGCTTCGTCCCACTACTGTTAGCGCCATGAGCGAGGCTGTCGCGGGATCGGTGCCCGGCTGGGACGACTACTTCCTCGGCATCGCCGCCGCGGTTTCGGCGCGTGCCAAGTGCACCCGACGCCGGGTCGGCGCTGTCCTCGTCATGGACAAGCGGATCATCGCCACCGGCTACAACGGGGCGGCGCCGGGACGCCCGGACTGCCTCGAAGGTGCCTGCCCGCGCGGCCAGCTGGGCTACGACCAGGTGCCGGGCCTTGGCGACTACGACCGTCCCGGTACCCCGGGCTTCTGCATCGCGATCCACGCCGAGGTGAACGCGCTGCTGTTCTCCACCCGCGACACCAAGGGCGCGACCGCGTACATCACCGACCCGCCGTGCCCCGGCTGTCGCAAGGCGCTCGCCGCGGCCGGCATCGTCCGGGCGGTCTGGCCCGGCGGGGAGCACGACGCCGACGGCCTGGTCGACTGGGGGCGATGAGGCTGAGCACCCCCACTGCCTCTGAACTCACCGCCTGGGTGCACCGCGGTGTCGCCCTGTTCTGCCTCGGCAGCCTGGTGCCGGCCGGCTTCATGGCGGTCGACCAGTTGCAGCACCTCGCGCTGTGGTGGCTGGTGGTCTTCGGCCTCGGCATCCTCGGGCTGACGCTCGCGATGACAGCGCTGTCCATCGCCCGCCGCTCGCTGGTGGGCGTTGCTCGCGCCTACCTCGTGCTCGTCGCAGTGGCGGTCGCCACCTGGCCGCTGGGGTGGCAGTCCGACCAGCCCGCCACCGGCAGCCCGTGGCTGTGGATGTGCCTGGGCGTGGCCAGCGTCTGGGCGGCGCTGGTGATCGGGACCAAGTGGGGCTTCATCTACGCGATCCTCACCGGCGCGATCTTCGCGGGAGTCCGGCTCACCCCGTCCGGACAGGCGATCTCGCTGGTCGCCGCCATGCAGGACATGCTGGTCCTCGTCATCAACCCCAGCGCGGTCATCATCGGCATCTCCCTGCTCACCGACTCGATCCGCCAGCTCAACACCACGGCCGCCGCCAACCAGCAGCAGAAGGCACGGGCTGCGGTGGAGGAGGCGCTGGTCGAGGAGCGCCGCAGGCTCGACAGCATCGTGCACGACGAGGTGATGACCACGCTCGTCAACGCGGCGATGGTCGGCCCGCAGCGGGACGCCAGGGTGACAGCGCTCGCGCAGCATGCGATCAGCCAGCTGGACCTGGCCGGGGAGACCGGTGAGGACCGGGTCCCGGTCACCGTGGAGCACCTCGGCTGGCTGGTGAAGGACGTGGTGACCTCCCTCGTCCCTGACGCCGAGGTCACTTTGGACGTGAGCGATCCCGAGCTGCTCGTCCCTGCCGTGGTGGCCAGCGCCGTCGGGCAGGCCTGCCGCGAGGTGGCGATGAACATCGCCCGGCACGCCGAGGCCCACCACGTCAGCGTCCTGATCGGGGACGCGACCGCCCCGGGAGTGCGGGTGGTAGTGGCCGACGACGGCACCGGCTTCGATCCAGACCTGGTGCCGGGGGACAGGTTCGGCCTGCAGTACTCGGTGCTGGAACGCATGCAGTCGGTGGGCGGGATGGCGGACGTCCGCTCCCAGCCGGGCCACGGCACCACCGTCGAGCTCGTCTGGCTCGTGCCGCCGGAGCCCGTGCCGGCCGCTGCCCACCCGCGCCGCCGGATCCGGCGTCCCCGGGTGCGCGGCGAGCACTACCCCGTCCTTCCCACCCTGGAGCCTGGCACCCTGGCCGGCCTGATCTCGCTGCTGGTGGGGCTGCACTTCGTCCTCGGCTGGACCACGCTCGACCAGGTGAGCGCCGCGTGGCCGGTCTTCGCTGCCCAGGCGCTGTGCATCGCCGCCTGCTGGCTGGCGCTGCGCCGGCTCGCCCGCAACCCGCTGCCGCTGGCCGCAGGGATCGCCGTCCTGGTGCTGCTGAGCGGGGCCACCCTGCTGGTCCAGTCAGTGCTGCCGATGGGGCGCTGGCCCGGCTACGCGACCTGGTACTCCAGCGTCGTCATGGTCCTGCTGATCGTCCTGCTGTTCCGCGGCCAGCAGGTGCTGGCGTGGATCGGCGTGGCCGCCTTCGTCGCCGAGTCGCTGTACTGGGCGTTCACCCACGGCCTCGGTTTCGGCGAGGTGGTCAGGGTCTCCTTCGGCCCGGTGTCGTGGATGATCGTGGCGCAACTGGTGAGCGGGTGGCTGGTCGACATCGGCAACCGCGTCGAGCGGGCGAGGGAGAACTCGTACGCCGCCAACGAGGCCATTGCGGAGACCTACTCCAAGCTCGTCCTGCGTGACCTGTGGCTGCGGCAGCTCCGTGGGCAGGTGGGGCCGCTGCTGGAGAAGCTCGCCGACCCCGACGCCGCGCTGACCCCCGCCGACCTGGAAGCCTGCGTCAGCATCGAGCGGCGACTGCGGGACGGGCTGCGCGCCGCCAACCTGCTCTCCGACGGCACCCAGGACATCGTCGAGGCGGCCCGCGCCAGGGGCGTGGAGGTGACCCTCGTCGACAGCCGGGGGTCGGCCCTGCCCGAGGTGGTGCAGAAGGCGCTGCGGCAGTCCCTGGCGAGCCTGCTCAACGACCGCACCGTCACCCGGGTCGTGGCACGAGCCGCGCCCGAGGGCTACGACGATGTGGTGACAATCCTCACCGTCCGCGCGAACGGCAGGACCCAGATGGTCGGTCTGGACCAGAATGGGAACCACAACGCGAGATAGGGCCGAGCAACATGATCCAAGTCGCAGTCATCGACGACCACGAGGCGATCCGGGTGGGGCTGGAGGCAGCCCTGAGCACCCACGCTGCGGGACGCATCACGCTGGTGAGCCACGACCCGACGGTCCAGGCCTTCATCGACCGCCAGGTGCATGCCGACGTCGTGCTGCTCGACCTGCAGCTGTCCGACGGCACCGACCCGCTGGACAACACCGAGGTGCTGATCGCCGCCGGGTACACCGTCCTGGTGTACTCGATCGCCGACAACGTCCGGCTGCTGCGCCGGGCGCTGGCGGGCGGGGCGGCCGGGGTGGCGCGCAAGGCCGACCCGATCAGC
>JAEYUH010000119.1 GCA_023432725.1 Actinomycetes bacterium
CGGTTCCGGCCGGGCCGGATCAGGCATCGACGAGCCTGCCGTCCTCGATCCGCAGCGCCCGGTCGGCGAGAGCCATCATCACCGGGTCGTGGGTGGCGATGATCGCGGTGGTCCGCTCGGCCTCCACCACCCCGCGGATCAGCGCCATCACCGCCAACCCCGTCTCGGTGTCGAGCTGGCCGGTCGGCTCGTCGGCCACCAGCAGCCGGGGCGAGCCGGCGAGCGCGCGGGCGATCGCGACCCGCTGCATCTGACCTCCGGACAACTCGTCGGGCCGGTGCCCGGCGTGCTCGCCGAGCCCCACCAGGTCGAGCAGCAGCGCGGCCCGCCGCTCGCGGTCGGCGGGCGGCAGCCGGCGCAGTCGCAGCGGAAGCCCGACGTTCTCGGCTGCGGTGAGCTCCGGCACCAGCCCGAATCCCTGGAAGATGAAAGCCACCGTCTCGCGCCTGAGGCGCTCAAGGCCCGCCTCGTCCAGCCGGGTCAGGTCCGTGCCGGCCACAACCACCTCGCCGGCGTCGGGCCGATCCAGGCCGCCGATGATGTTGAGCAGGGTGGTCTTGCCCGACCCGGACCGCCCGGCCAGGGCCACCATCTCCCCCTCCGCCACCTCAAGGGTGACCCCGTCCAACGCGGTCACGGCCGTGCGTCCGGACCCGTAGGTGCGGTGCACACCCCTGAGCTCGATCATCGGCTGGTAGCGCGACCTGCTCATCGGCGGCCGTCCGGCCACAACTCGAGGTGGTCCGCCTCCAGGGCGAGCCGGACCCGCCGGGTCAGGGCCAGCGCCTGCCGGAACTCCCGGGGCACCTGGACCCGGCCGGCGCGGTCCATCACCGCGAACTCCTGGGCGACCACGCGGGCCTCGCCGTCGGCTGAGTGCTCGGTGTGCCGCAGCACCTCCGAACTGGTCCGGCCGTCCCGGATCGCCACCGTCCGCCCGACCTGGCCGCTGACCGTCGGGTCGTGGGTGACCACGACGACCGTGACACCCTCGTCGGCGCTGGCAGCGCGCAGGGCGTGGAAGATCTCGTGCGAGGTGGCGGTGTCGAGCTCGCCGGTGGGCTCGTCGGCGAGCAGCACCGCCGGCTGGTTGGCCAGGGCCACGGCGATCGCCACCCGCTGCTGCTCGCCCCCCGACAGCTCGTGCGGCAGGCGGTCCGCACAGGAGGCGACGCCGAACCTGTCGAGCAGCTCCGCGGCGCGTCCGGCGCGCCGCCGGCGGGGATGCCCGGCCAGGGTGAGCGGAACGGCGACGTTGTCGAGGGCGGACAGGTACGGGATCAGGTTCCGGGAGGCCTGCTGCTGCACCAGCCCGACCACCCGGCGTCGGTACACCACCCGCTGCCTGCCCGAGAGCCGGCCGAGATCCCACCCCGCCACCCGGACGGTCCCCGCGGTCGGCTCATCCGCTCCCGCGAGCACGGAGAGCAGCGTGGACTTTCCGGCGCCGGAGGGACCCACGACGGCGATCATCTCGCCGGCGGAGACGTGCAGGTCGAGGCCCTGCAGCGCCTGCACCTCGATCGACCCGTGCTTGTGGATCCGCACCACGCTCTCGCACACGATCACCGGGTCGTCGCCGCCCGTCACCGGTCGGGCCGCCGGTGTGGCCCCGTGCACTGTCGCGGACATGCGCTCCACCCTCCCGGCGCTGCTCGGGGCCGCCTCGTCTGCCCGCACTGGCCGTTGACGAGGCCGAGCGTAATCCACCGCCCCCACGTCGAGGCGGTGGGCCACGACGCGGAGTTGACAATCCTTTAGAAGAGGGTGAATATAGACGTGTGTCGATAGAGGCAGCGCGAGCCCGCCTGGCCCCGGCGGTGGTGATGAAGGCGCTCAGCGACCCCGTCCGGTTCCGGTTGGTGAGCCTGATCGCTGCCGCTGAGGACGGCAGGATGTCCGCCGGTGAGCTCGGGGAGTCGTTCAACCTGTCGCAGCCCACGATCAGCCACCACCTGAAGGTCCTGTTCGATGCCGGCGTGCTGGTGCGCCAGCGCTCGGGGACGCAGCTCGGTTACGCGCTGAGCCGGAGCAGGCTCAGGGAGGTGGCGGAGTCGCTCGCGGGCCTGGCGGACGCCGCCTCCACTTCTGCGGTCACCGACGAGCCCGCGACGCCGCGCGGCCCGGGGCTCGGGGCAGACGCCGCCGAGCACGTGCTCTCCCGGGGGGCCGAGCAGCTGGCGTCCCGGTTCGCGAGCGTGTTCGGCCCTGAGACCGTCGACCGCTACGTCCGGGAGTCGTACCAGACGCTGTACCGAACCGCGAAGGTGAAGACCCACCTCCCCACCCTCGCGCTGCGATTCGCCGGGGACCGCCTGACGGCCCTGGGCCAGGCGTCCGGGCGGCTCGCGAAACCGCGACCCGAAGTGCTCCTGCTGTGCACCCACAACGCCGGACGGTCGCAGCTCGCGGCCGCGATCATGACCCACCTGTCGGCAGGACGGGTCCATGTCCGCACCGCAGGGTCGGCTCCGGCGGCCGAGATCAACCCCAACGTCGAGGTGGTGCTGGCGGAACTGGGCATCCCGTTCGACGGCGAGTTCCCCAAGCCGCTGACAGACGATGTCCTGCGAGCCGCAGACGCCGTGGTGACGATGGGCTGCGGCGATGCCTGTCCGCTGTACCCGGGCAAGCGCTACCTCGACTGGGACCTCGCTGATCCGGCGGGGGCACCGGTGGAGGAGGTGCATCGGCTCGCGGCCCGGATCACCGAGAAGGTGCGACAACTGTTGTACGAGCTGGGTGTCGACCCAGCCGCTGAGAAGGGACGAATGACGTGACCGAGAAGCCGACGGTGCTGTTCGTGTGCATCCACAACGCAGGGCGCTCGCAGATGGCCTCCGGCTACCTGCGCCAGCTGGCCGGGGGGCGGATCGACGTCCTGTCGGCCGGTTCCGCGCCGGCCGACTCGATCAACCCTGTGGCGGTGGCCGCGATGGCGGAGGAGGGCATCGACATCTCGGCCGAACAGCCCAAGATCCTCACCACCGACGCCGTGAAGGCCTCCGATGTGGTGATCACCATGGGCTGCGGCGACACCTGTCCGTTCTACCCCGGCAAGCGCTACGAGGACTGGGTGCTCGACGACCCGGCCGGCCAGGGCATCGAGTCCGTCCGTCCGATCCGGGACGAGATCCGGCGCCGGGTCGAGGCGCTCGTTGCAGACCTCGCGCCCGCGACCTGAGTCGGACGCGGACCGAGCCGGGCAACTCTTGAGGAAAGCCCGCCCGGTGTCCGATTAAGAGCTATGATTCAACTGTGTTTGAATCAAACGCGGTTGAAGTCTCGACCTCGCTGCTGGCGGCGGTCGCCGATCCGATCCGCTGGCAGCTGATCTCCCAGCTGTCGGACGGGACGCGGTGCGTCTGCGACCTGCAGACCGAGCCGGAGATCCAGCCGAACCTGCTGAGCTACCACCTCAAGGTGCTCCGCGAAGCCGGCCTGATCGAAGGGACGCGGCGGGGCCGTTGGATCGACTACTCCCTGACCCCCGGAGCCGTCGAGCGGCTGCAGGCCGCGCTGCCCACGACGCGATCCAGCCGCCGACTGACCCTCATCCACTGAACCCCCGATCCTCGGGCGCGCCGGCGTCCACCACACAGAAGGAAACCCACGTGAACATCAAGATCCTCGGCCCCGGCTGCGCCAACTGCGTCAGGCTGGAGCAGGTGGCGAAAGAGGCGGTCGCCGAGCTCGGCCTGACGGCCACCGTCGAGAAGGTCACCGACTACGCCGACATCGCCGCCTACGACATCATGCGAACCCCCGGCCTGGTCGTCGACGAGCAGGTGGTGATCTCCGGGCGGGTGCCGACCAAGGCGCAGGTGAAGGAACTCCTCGCCCCGCTCGCTCGCTGACCCACCCCGCCCGGAGCCGATCCATGTCCTCCCCGACCACCGTCCGAACCGTGCCGTCCCTGTGGCTGCGCCTGGCCGGCGCCGCCCTCGGATGGGTGGCGTTGTACCTGCTCAACGAGCGGCTGTGGACGTGGCTGTTCGCGGACGCCGTCGGGCTCGACCTCAGCTCCCCGCTGGGTGGAGCGCTGCACTTCTTCTTCTACGACGTCGGCAAGCTGTTCCTGCTGCTGACCGGGTTGATGTTCGTGATCGGCATGCTGCGGGCCAGCTTCAACCTGGAGCGGGCCCGCGCCTACCTCGCGGGAAAGGGCCTGTTCGTCGGGCTGTTCCTCGCGGTCGTGCTCGGCGTGGTGACACCGTTCTGCTCGTGCAGTTCGATCCCCCTGTTCATGGGGTTCGTCGCCGCCGGGATCCCGCTGGCGATCACCCTGACGTTCCTGCTGGCTTCGCCGCTGGTCAGCGAGATCGCCGCGATCATGATCGGCGACCAGTTCGGCTGGCCGATCGCCG
>JAEYUH010000177.1 GCA_023432725.1 Actinomycetes bacterium
CGATCGAGGCGCCCTACCTGATCAACTCCGCGGGCTTCATCGGCTGCCACTCGTGGTCGATCCTGGAGCGGGTGGACATCCTCGAGTACGCCCGCCCCGGCACCGTGCTGCTGGTCAACACCCCGTATCCGATCGACGAGGTCTTCTCGCGGCTGCCGCGCGCCCTGCAGGAGCGGATCATCGAGCTCGGCATCGAGCTGTGGGCTATCGACGCCAACATGGTGGCCCGCAAGGCAGGGATGGGCAGGCGCACCAACACGGTGCTGCAGACCTGCTTCTTCGCGATCTCGAAGGTGATGCCACGGGAGGTGGCGATCGCGCAGGTCAAGAAGGCGATCCGCAAGACCTACGCCCGCAAGGGCGCCGACGTGGTGGCCAAGAACGAGGCCGCGGTGGACGCGTCCATCGCCGACCTGTACCGCGTCGAGGTTCCCGCGGCACCGGCCAGCGAGCAGCCGATGATCCCGCCGGTGCCCGCCGACGCCCCCGACTTCGTCCGGACGGTGACCGCCTCCATGCTGGCCGGCACCGGCGACCAGTTGCCGGTCAGCGCGCTGCCGGTGGACGGCACCTACCCGTCCGGCACCACGAGGTACGAGAAGCGGAACATCTCCGACATCATCGCCGAGTGGGACGCCGAGTCCTGCATCCAGTGCGGCAACTGCGCCTTCGTCTGCCCGCACGCCGTGCTGCGCGCCAAGTACTACACCGAGTCAGCCCTCGAAGGCGCGCCCGAGGGCTTCCAGTCCGCGCCGCTGAACGCCGCGGGCTTCCCCGGCTCCCGCTACACCCTGCAGGTCTACGCCGAGGACTGCACCGGCTGCGGGCTGTGCGTCGAGGCCTGCCCCGTGAAGCCGATCGGCGGCGGCAACCGACGGGCGATCAACCTCGCGCCGGTGCTCGAGCGAACCAGGGAGAAGCGCAACGTCGCCTTCTTCGAGACCATCCCGGTCAACCGCCGCTCCCGGATCGACTTCGCCAACGTCCGGGGCACCCAGTTCCTCGAGCCGCTGTTCGAGTTCTCCGGAGCCTGCTCGGGGTGCGGGGAGACGCCGTACCTGAAGCTGCTGACCCAGCTCTTCGGCGGCCGGGCCACCGTCGCCAACGCGACCGGCTGCTCGTCCATCTACGGCGGGAACCTGCCGACCACGCCGTGGGCGTCCAACAAGTACGGACGCGGCCCGGCCTGGTCGAACTCGCTGTTCGAGGACAACGCGGAGTTCGGCCTCGGGCTGCGGCTGGCTGCCGACCTGCACACCGCCACCGCCCGGCAACGGCTGGAGGAACTGCGTCCCGAACTCGGCGACGCCACCGTCGACGCGATCCTCAACGCGCCCCAGCTGCACGAGTCGGAGCTGTCGCAGCAGCGGGCACGGGTGGACGCGCTGAAGGCGCTGCTGGACACGATGGCGGGGCCGAAGGTGGAGGACCTCCGCTCGGTGGCCGACCACCTGCTGCGACGCTCGGTGTGGATCGTCGGCGGGGACGGCTGGGCGTACGACATCGGCTCGTCGGGCGTCGACCACGTCCTGGCCTCCGGCCGCGACGTCAACGTGCTGGTGATGGACACCGAGGTGTACTCCAACACCGGCGGCCAGGCTTCGAAGTCGACCCCGCTCGGCGCCGTCGCCAAGTTCGCCTCCGGCGGCAAGCTGACCGGAAAGAAGGACGTCGCCATGCAGGCGGTGTCCTACGGCAACGTGTACGTCGCACGGGTGGCGATGGGCGCCGACCCGCAGCAGACCCTGAAGGCCTTCCGGGAGGCCGAGGCCTACGACGGCCCGAGCCTGATCCTGGCCTACAGCCACTGCATCGCCCACGGCATCGACATGCGCAAGGGCCTCGACCAGCAGTACAAGGCTGTCGCGAGCGGGCACTGGCCGCTGATGCGGTACAACCCCGTGCTGCGGATGGCGGGCAGGAACCCGTTCCTGCTCGACTCCCCGCGACCGCGGATCACGCTGAAGGAGTACCACGACCAGGAGCTCCGCTTCCGGATGCTGGGCAACACCGACCCGGAGGCGGCCGCCCGCTTCCTCGAGCTGGGCCAGGAGGCGGTGAACCGCCGTTGGGCGGAGTACGAAGAGATGGCGACCCGCGGTGCGGAACGGTTCGCCGCCGACGCCAGGAGTGACCGATGAACCTGCAGACCACCTACCTCGGGCTGCCGCTGCGCAACCCGCTGGTCGCCTCCGCCGGGCCCCTGTCGCAGACTGTGGACGGGGTGAAGGGGCTGGCCGACGGTGGCGTCGGTGCCGTGGTGCTCTACTCGCTGTTCGAGGAGCAGGTGCGCGCCCAGATGGCCCAGGCCGAGCGCGACGCGCAACTCGAGGAGGAGCATGCCGAGGCGTTCGCCGAGGCCACCAGCTACTTCCCGAGCCTGACCACCGAGCCGGCCGAGACCGTGGCGCTGAGTTACCTCTCCCTGGTGGAGCGGGCGGCGTCCGCCATCGACGTCCCGCTGATCGCCAGCCTGAACGGCAGCTCGATCGGATCGTGGGTGCGGTTCGCCCGTCAGCTCGAGGAGGCAGGCGCCGCGGCGCTCGAGCTGAACATCTACTTCGTGCCCGGCGACACCACCCTCACCGGCCCGGAGGTCGAGCAACGCCACGTCGACATCGTGGCGGGGGTGAAGCAGAACGTCTCCATCCCGGTCGCGGTCAAGCTGTCTCCGCACTTCTCGTCCTTCGGCAACCTCGCTGTCCGGCTGACCGAGGCCGGGGCCGACGGGCTGGTGCTGTTCAACAGGTTCCTGCAGCCCGAGGTCGACATCGAGCGGGTCGAGGTGGTGCCCGGCGTCGAGCTGTCCAGCCGCGCCGAGGGCCGGCTGCCCCGGACCTGGATCGCCGCGCTGCGGCACCGGCTGCCGGTCTCGCTGGCCGCAACCTCCGGGGTCGAGGACGCCGAGGACGTGGTGCGCTACCTGCTCGCCGGCGCAGACGTGGTGATGACCACCTCCGCGCTGGTCCGGCACGGCCGCGACTACTCCCGGGTGCTGCTCGACGGCCTGCTGGAGTGGTTGCAGCGCAAGGGCTTCCGCTCGGTGGACCAGGCCCGCGGCCTGCTCGCCGTCCCGGCTGCGGTGGACCCCAGCGGGTACCAGCGCGCCGGCTACGTCACAGCGCTGGAGAAGGCGAAGTCGAGGTACGGGTCCCTCCAAGGCTGAGGTCCGGTTTCGGGGACGGTTCCTCGATCCCGAGGAAGGTGCGGTCTGCGCCAAGGACGAACCGTCCCCAGGACGGGTTGGCGATAGTGTGGTGGCCACTCAGGAGGTCACCATCAGCGAGGATCAGCAGGGCGCGCTGCCCGTTCCAGCCGACAAGCCGGCGAAGCCGCTCACGATCGCCGAGTTCACCGACAACTACGGCCCCGGCCACTCCGGCCTGCTCTACGCCGTCCACTTCCTGGAGAAGCAGGTGCTGGACGCCGGGCACCGGCTGCTCGTCGTGGCGCCGGTCGCCGACGGCCCCAACCCGTACGCCGGCCACGAGCGGCGCCGCGAGATCCGGCTGCCGTCCGTCCCGCTGCCGGGCAACCCGGTGCGGATCTCGATGGGTCAGGACTACGACTACCGGCTCGCGCAGCTGGTGGCGAACCCGCCGGACGTGATCCACGTCCACGGCCTCGGCGGCGTGGGGCTGCTGGGCATGTGGGTGGCGCAACGGGCGAACAAGCCGCTCATCATCACGTGGCACACCGACTTCGAGGCCTACGCCGACCACTACTGGCACCTGGTGCCCCTGCTGAACGCGGCGTACAAGGTCTACACGATGCACATGGAGGGCATCACCTGGGCGCAACTGAAGAAGCGGATCCGGTTCAAGCGGCCCCGTCGCGGCAGCGCCCAGATCGAGCTGCTGCGGGTGGCCGCCGGCATGCTGACCGACGCCGACCTTGTCACCACCCCGTCGGACAAAACCGCCAAGCGGGTGCTGGAGATCGCCCCGCACGCGAAGGTGCGGGTCGTCCCCAACGGCACCGACGCGCTGCCCGAGCTGGCGCCGGTGCACAAGGGACGCGGCCCGCGGCTGCTGTACGTCGGGCGGATCGCGGTGGAGAAGGGTCTCGACCTGATGCTCGACGGGTTCGAGCTGGTGCGCGACCACATCCCCGACGCCGAGCTGATGCTGGTGGGTGACTGGAAGAAGACGCCGGCAGGGCTGCGCAGCCGGCTGAAGCGGGCGGCCCGCTACCGCGGCGTGAAGCTGGTGGGTCAGGTGCCGCGCGAGCAGCTGGGAGCGTACTACGCCTCGGCCGACCTCTTCCTGTTCACCTCGCTGACCGACACCCAGGCCCTGGTGCTCCACGAGGCGGCGCACGCCGGACTGCCCTTCGTCTCGGTGGACAACGAGCTGCGCCTGGTGATGGACCAGGGAGTGAACGCGCTGTTCGCCCGCCCGAACGCGGTCTCGCTGGCCGGCACCATCATCCAGATGCTCGGCGCCCTGCAGGACCCCGAGTTCAAGGCGAGGGCGGCGGCCCGGAGCCGGGAGCTGGCGGCCCGCTACACGATCGCCAACCAGTCCCGCGAGTTCGTCGAGCTGTACGAGAGGGTGGCCGCCGGCGAGCCGGTCGAGCTCACCGAGGGGATCGAACCGGACCTGGCCCGGCCCTTCTTCCCCAGCCGACGGGTGACCGCCACCTACCTGCCGCCGCCGGCGTCGCCGGACTGACGTCGGGCTCAGGCGCGAGGCTGGAAGCTGCGCAGGCGCAGGCTGTTCAGCACCACGAAGACCGACGAGAAGGCCATCGCCG
>JAEYUH010000278.1 GCA_023432725.1 Actinomycetes bacterium
GGCGGGGTGGGGCGCCGGGCCTACACTGGCGGCGTGCGAAGCGTGGTGATCCTCGGCAGTACGGGGTCCATCGGAACCCAGGCGGTCGAGGTGATCCTGGCCCGGCCCGAGCAGTTCCGCGTGCTCGGCCTCTCCGCGGGCGGATCGTCGGTCGACCTGCTGGCCCAACAGGCCCGGCAACTGCGACCTCAGGTGGTCGCGGTCAGCGACCCGGCCGCCGCCTCGGCGCTGCGTTCCCGGCTGGACGGCATCGAGGTCTGGGACGGCCCGGACGCCTCCACCCGGCTGGCCGGGCTGGGCGCCGACGTCGTTCTCAATGCGATCACCGGTGCCGCCGGCCTTGAACCGACCTTGGCAACCCTGGCCTGCGGCAGCACCCTCGCGCTGGCGAACAAGGAGTCGCTGGTGATCGGCGGCCGGCTGGTCACCGACGCCGCGGCCCCCGGCCAGATCGTCGCTGTCGACTCCGAGCACTCGGCCTTCGCGCAGGCGCTGCGCTGCGGCAGGGCCGACGAGGTGCGCCGGCTCATCCTGACCGCCTCGGGCGGCCCGTTCCGCGGCCGCAGCCGCGCCGAACTGGCGGCCGTCACCCCCGCGCAGGCGATGGCCCACCCCACCTGGGACATGGGCCGCGTCATCACCATCAACTCCGCGACTTTGGTCAACAAAGGGCTCGAACTGCTCGAGGCCGGCCTGCTCTACGGGGTGCCGCTGGAGGCCATCCAGGTAGTAGTCCACCCGCAGTCCGTGGTGCATTCGATGGTCGAGTTCCATGACGGGTCGACGATCGCCCAGTGCTCGCCGCCCGACATGAAGCTCCCGATCGCCCTCGGCCTGGCCTGGCCCGACCGGGTGCCGGACGCCGCCGCCGCCTGCGACTGGACAGCGGCAACCGCCTGGACCTTCGAGCCGCTGGACGACGAGGCCTTTCCCGCCGTCGAGCTCGCCCGGCGGGTAGGGCTGGCCGGCGGGGTCGCGCCGGCCGTCTACAACGCCGCCAACGAGGTGAGCGTCGACGCGTTCTGCGCCGGGCAGCTGGGGTTCACCCAGATCGTGGACGTCGTCACGCACTGCGTCGACCGACTGCAGGGCGCCGGCGGCACCGGCTTCGGCGAGCTGTCCCTGGTCGGGGTGCTCGCTGCCGATGCCTGGGCGAGGGAGCGTGCGGCAGAGCGGATCGCCGAACTGGAGAACACATGGACATCCTGACCACCATCGGCTTCGGCATCATCTTCTTCGCCCTGATCATGGTGTCGGTGGCCCTCCACGAGGTGGGTCACATGGTGCCGGCGAAGCGGTTCGGCGTCCGGGTTCCTCAGTACATGGTCGGCTTCGGCCCCACCTTGTGGTCCACCCGGCGCGGTGAGACCGAGTACGGCGTCAAGGCCTTCCCGCTGGGCGGCTACGTCCGCCTGCTCGGCATGTACCCGCCCGGTTCGCCGCGGCAGGGCAAGCCGGGCCGGGTCGCCGAACTGGCGGACGCGGCCCGCGACCAGGAGTGGTCGCAGATCACCCCCACCGATGTCGCCGACAACCGGCTCTTCTACCAGAAGAAGACCTGGCAGAAGCTGGTGGTGATGTTCGGCGGGCCGTTCATGAACATCCTGATCGCGTTCCTGCTGTTCTGGGGCATCACAGGCTGGTACGGCGTCCCGAGGGCCCAGACCACCATCGCCTACGTGCAGCAGTGCGTGATCCCCGCCGACGCCGGGCGCACCACCTGCGAACCCGGTGACCCGGCCACCCCCGCGGCCCAGGCCGGCTTGCAGGCCGGGGACAAGGTGGTGACGTTCAACGGAACGCAGATCACCAGCTACGACCAGCTCAGCGGGCTGATCCGCGCGAACCTCGACGGTGAGGCGAGGATCGTGGTGGTCAGGGACGGCGCGACCCTCGAACTGCCGCCGGTCCACACCCTCGTGACCGGGGTGCGCGACAACTGGGATCCCTCCCGGGTGATCCCGGCCGGCTGGCTCGGGGTGTCGCCCGAACAGGTGCTGGTCACCGGCGGCCCCGGCGAGGTGATCGCCGACATGGCGACCATGACCGGCCAGAGCGTGGTGGCGCTGGTGCAGTTCCCCGTGAAGGTGTGGAACGTGGTGGCCGACATGGTGACGGGGCGGCCGCGGGACGTCTACGGCCCGATCAGCATTCTCGGCGCGAGCCAGGTGGCAGGCCAGGTGATCGCCCAGGAGGGCCTGAGCTGGCAGGTCAAGGCGGTCACCTTCGCCTCGCTGCTGGCCTCGATCAACCTCTTCCTCGCAGTGTTCAACCTCGTCCCGCTGCCACCCCTGGACGGCGGCCACATGCTGGGCGCGGCGTGGGAGTGGCTGCGCCGCAAGGGCGCCCGGCTGCTGCGCCGTCCCGACCCGGGGCCCTTCGACACCGCCAAGCTGCTCCCTGTCGCCTACGGCGTGGCGGGCCTGCTGCTGGTCAGCGGCGTCGTGCTGATCCTTGCCGACATCATCAGCGCGCTGGAGCTGTTCTGACGGCGGCGGCGAGCCTCGTCACCGCCTCCTCCACCAACCGGTCGGGGAGGTTGCCGTAGCCGAGCACCAGGCCCGGACGGCCGGGGTCGGCGGTGGTCCGGCAACTGTCGAGGTCCATCACCGCCACGCCCTGCCGGCCGGCCAGTTCGACCACCCGTGCCGGTTCCACGCCCGATGGCAGCGCGACCACCAGGTGCAGCCCGGCCGCGACGCCCGAGACCCGGCACTGGGGCAGCCGGTCCTCCAGCGCGGCCACCAGCATGTCCCTGCGGGAGTGGTAGGCACGGCGCAGCAGCCGCAGCTGACGGGCGTAGCCGCCGCTGTCCAGGAAGTCGGCCAGGGCCAGCTGGTCGAGCAGCGAGGCCTCGCCGGCCAGGCCCCGCACCGGCTCGGTCCACTCCCGCGGGGTCACCACCCAGCCCAGCCGAAGCGCCGGCGCCAGGGTCTTCGACACCGAACCGACCAGGGCGACCCGGTCCGGGGAGAGCCCCTGCAGGGTGCCGACCGGACGCCGGTCGTACCGGAACTCGGCGTCGTAGTCATCCTCGACCAGCAGCCCGTCCGCAGACCTCGCCCAGTCGACCGCTGCCGTTCGCCGGTGCGGGGCGAGCACGGCCCCGGTCGGGAACTGGTGGGCGGGGGTGACCAGCGCGGCCCGCACCGACGTGGTGGCCAGCTGCCCGGTGAGCATCCCGGCACCGTCCACGCCGATCGGCACGGGGGTGATCCCCGCACCCGCGATCCGGACGCGCAGCCGCGTCCAGCCCGGGTCCTCCACGGCGAGCTCGCGGTGACCGGCGGCCACCAGTGCCCCTGCGACCGCGGCTGCCCCGTCGCGGATCCCGGTGGTGATGGTGACCTGGGCCGGGTCGACCACCGCGCCGCGCACCCTGGCCAGGTAGCCGGCCACCGCCGTCCGGAGCCGGGGGTGCCCGCCGGGGGGCGGGTAGCCGAGATCCTGCAACGACGCGGTGGCGAGGGCGGCGCGCGAGGCCCGTGCCCAGGCAGCCCGGGGGAAGGCCCGCAGGTCGGGCAGGCCGGGGGAGAGGTCGAGCCGGGGGGCGGGCGCGAGGACGGCGACCGGCTGGGCGGTGCCGGCCGCAGCGGCCGAGTGGCGCACCCGGGTGCCCGAGCCGACCCTGGACTCCAGGTACCCCTCGGCTACGAGTTGGTCGTAGGCCTGGGTGACGGCCCAGCGCGAGCAGCCGAGGTCGGCGGCCAGTTCCCGGGTGGGCGGCAGGACCGTGCCTTCGGTGAGCAGACCGGCCCTGATCGACTCCCGGACGGCGGTCGCGATCCGGACGTGGAGCGGCCCGTCGCCGTCCAGATTGGACTGGATTATCTGCACCCGATTGGACCTTCCTGCCATACCAAAATCTCGGGAGGATCATCTCATGACATTGACGGTGACTTCTCTGCTCAACCGCCCGCTCGGCGCCTCGGGGATCGAGGTGTCCCCGATCGGCCTCGGTTGTTGGGCCATCGGCGGCCACTTCCTGCTGGACGGCCGCCCCGACTCCTACGGCGCCGTCGACGACACCGAGTCGATCCGGGCGATCCGCGGGGCGATCGCTGCCGGCGTCACCCTCATCGACACCGCGGACGCCTACGGCACCGGCCACAGCGAGGAGGTGGTGGGGCGCGCCGTGGCGGGACGCCGCGACCAGGTGGTGCTGGCCACCAAGTTCGGGTACGTGATCGACCCCAAGGCCAGGGAGATCACCGGTACGGACGCCTCGGGCAGCTACGCCCGCCGGGCGCTGACCGCGTCGCTGCGACGGCTGCGAACCGACTACATCGACCTCTACCAGCTGCACCTGGGCGACGCGACCATCCCGCAGGCGGAGCAGGTCTTCGCCACCCTCGAGGAGTTGCGCCAGGAGGGGCTGATCCGTGCCTACGGCTGGAGCACCTGGGCGGCGGACGCGCTGCGGCAGGTGGTCGCCCACCGGGGGCTGGCCAGCGTCCAGCACGAACTCAACGTGCTCGTCGACCAGCCCGAGCTGCGCACCGTGGCAGCCGAAGCGGGGATCGCGACGATCGCCAACATGCCGCTGGCGATGGGCCTGCTCAGCGGCCGGTACGGCGCGGACGCCCGGATGCCGACTGACGAGGTCAGGGGCAGCGGCCACGACTGGGTGCGGTACTTCACCGACGGCAGGCCGCGTCCGGACTTCCTGGCCGCTCTCGCCGCGGTCCGCGAGATCCTCACCGGTGGTGGCCGCAGCCTGGTGCAGGGCGCGCTGGCGTGGGTGCTCGCCCAGGGGCCGATGACGGTTGCGATCCCTGGCTTCAAGTCACCGCGGCAGGCGCTGGAGAACGCCGGCACCCTCGACCGGCCACCGCTGACCGCAGCCGAGCTCGCCGAGATCGACGTCCTGCTCGGACGCGCGGCGTCGGGATAGGTGCCACTGGCGCGGATGGGTAGGCTGGCGAACGGATCATCCCGCACGCCGGCCAGGCGCCGCGGGCGCTACGAATGAGGAGTCCATGGCGATCAACCTCGGGATGCCGGCCGTTCCCCCGCCCGTCCTCGCCGTCCGGCGACCCACCCGGCAGATCAAGGTCGGCAAGGTCCTGGTCGGGGGCGGAGCGCCGATCTCCGTGCAGTCGATGACCACCACCAAGACCACTGACATCAACGGCACCCTGCAGCAGATCGCCGAGCTCACCGCCACCGGCTGCGACATCGTGCGGGTCGCGGTCCCCAGCCAGGACGATGCCGACGTCCTCCACATCATCGCGAAGAAGTCGCAGATCCCCGTGATCGCCGACATCCACTTCCAGCCCAAGTACGTCTACTCCGCGATCGACGCTGGCTGCGCCGCCGTTCGGGTGAACCCCGGCAACATCCGCGCCTTCGACGACCAGGTCAAGCAGATCGCGCGCGCCGCAGCCGATGCCGGGGTGTCGATCCGGATCGGTGTCAACGCGGGCTCGCTCGACAAGCGGCTGCTCGCCAAGTACGGCTCGCCCACCCCCGAGGCGCTGGTGGAGTCGGCGCTGTGGGAGGCGAGCCTGTTCGAGGAGCATGATTTCCGCGACTTCAAGATCTCGGTCAAGCACCACGACCCGGTGGTCATGGTGCGCGCCTACGAGATGCTGTCGGAGGCCTGCGACTACCCGCTCCACCTCGGCGTCACCGAGGCCGGACCCGCCTTCCAGGGCACCATCAAGAGCTCTGTCGCCTTCGGCGCGCTGCTGGCCAAGGGCATCGGCGACACCATCAGGGTGTCGCTGTCGGCCCCGCCCGCCGAGGAGGTCAAGGTCGGCATCAAGATCCTGGAGTCGCTCAACCTGCGGCCCCGCCACCTCGAGATCGTCTCCTGCCCGTCGTGTGGACGGGCCCAGGTCGACGTCTACAAGCTCGCCGAGGAGGTCACCGCCGGGCTGGAGGGCATGGAGGTGCCGCTGCGGGTCGCGGTGATGGGCTGCGTGGTCAACGGCCCCGGCGAGGCCCGCGAGGCCGACCTCGGGGTCGCGTCCGGGAACGGCAAGGGCCAGATCTTCGTCAGGGGCGAGGTGATCCGCACCGTGCCGGAGTCCGAGATCGTGCAGACCCTGATCGCCGAGGCCAACCGCCTCGCCGCCGAGGCCCCGGTCGGCGAGTCCGGCCCCGTCCAGGTCAGCGTGGGGTGACCCGTGCCGGCCCGGATCCTCACCGCGGCGGATGCACCGCTGGTGAGGGAGCTGGTGGCCGCTGACCCGGTCGGCAACGTGTTCGTCGGCTCGCGGGTCGACGCAGGGGTGCTCAACCCGACCAGCGCGGGCGTGCTGTGGGGCTGGCCGGCCGACCGGCCGACGGCGCTGCTCCACGTCGGGGCGAACATGGTGCCGGTGGCCACCGATCTGAGTGCCATTCCCGCCTTCGTCGAGGCAGCCGGACGCCGCCGTACCTGCCAGTCCATCGTCGGGCCGAGCTGGCTGGCCTGGCCGCTGTGGCAGGCGCTGGCAGCCCGATGGGGCACCGTCTATCAGGCGGTGCGCGAGGTACGCAGGCACCAGCCGGTGATGGCGATCTCGGGTCCGCCGATCGGGGCGATCGACCACCGCGTCCGACCGATCACGGCGGCCGAGTTCTCGTCCTACCTGCAGGCCTCGGTGGCCATGTACACCGAAGAGGTGGGCAGCGACCCGCTCGCCCAGGGAGCGGGCGCGGGCTACCGCAACTACTGCCGCTGGCTGGTGGACTCCGGTCGCGCTTTCGGCATCGTCGAGGACGGGCGGGTGATCTTCAAGAGCGACATCGGCGCCGCCAGCAGCAGCGTCGCCCAGATCCAGGGGGTCTGGCTCGACCCCGAACTGCGCGGGCGCGGGTTGTCGGCCCCCGCGATGGCCGCGGTCACCGAGTACGTGCTGGCCGAGTTCCGCACCGCCTGCCTGTACGTCAATGACTTCAACACCCGGGCTATCCGCTGCTACGAGCGGGTCGGCTACCAGCAGGTGGGGGAGTTCGCCACCATCTTGTTCTGAGCCTCGCGGACGGTCGCCGCCGAGGACGGCGGGAAGCGTCCGGTCAGGCGATCTCGGCGACCGGGGCGCCGGTCAGCTCGACGAGTTCGGCGGGGGAGAGCGGGAAGACGGCATGCGGGTGGCCGGCGGCTGCCCAGATCTGTTCGTACCGGAACAGCCCTTCGTCGACCAGCACCACCGGGGGCGTGGTGTGTGCCACCGGCGAGACCCCGCCGATCGAGAAGCCGGTGGCGGTCTTCACGAAGTCGGCGTCGGCGCGTCCGAGGTCGCCGACCAGTGCCGAGACCTTGGCGGTGTCGACCCGGTTGTCGCCCGCGGTGACGACGAGGACGGCGACGTCGTCCTGCTTGCGACGGAACACGATGCTCTTGGCGATCTGGCCGAGTTCGACGCCGAGCGCGTCGGCGGCGTCCTGGGCGGTCCTCCCGGTCACCGGGAGCATCACGATCTCGTGCGGGTGGCCGGCCTCGGCGAGCCGGTCGGCGACCCGACGGACGGCATCGGGCAACGGGGTCTGAGTCACGCGGGCCATGGTGCCACGGGTCTGGTGGTGAGCGAGGTCGTGGTCTGTTGGTGGTCGTCTGGGTGCGCGGGGTGGAGACAGTGGCGCGGCTCCGGGGCCAGCTGTCGCTACGCTGTGCCGGTGATCACCCGACTCTCGTCCCTCTTCGTCCGCACCCTGCGCGACGACCCCGCCGACGCCGAGCTGCCCAGCCACAAGCTGCTGGTCAGGGCCGGGTACATCCGGCGGGTCGCCCCCGGCATCTACTCCTGGCTCCCGCTGGGCCTGCGGGTACTGCAGAAGGTCGAGCAGATAGTGCGCGAGGAGATGGACGCGATCGGCGCCCAGGAGGTCAGGTTCCCCGGCCTGTTGCCGCGCGAACCCTACGAGGCGACCCACCGCTGGACCGAGTACGGCCCCAACCTGTTCCGGCTCAAGGACCGCAAGTCGGCCGACTACCTGCTCGGGCCCACCCACGAGGAGATGTTCACCCTGCTGGTGAAGGACCTCTACTCCTCGTACAAGGACCTGCCGTTGTCGCTGTACCAGATCCAGACCAAGTACCGCGACGAGGCCAGGCCCCGTGCCGGCCTGCTGCGCGGCCGCGAGTTCGTGATGAAGGACTCCTACTCCTTCGACGTCGACGACGCGGGGCTGGTCGCGTCGTACAACAGGCACCGCGAGGCCTACGTCCGGATCTTCGACCGGCTGGGCCTCGAGTACGTGATCGTCCAGGCCATGTCGGGCGCGATGGGCGGCTCGGCCTCGGAGGAGTTCCTGGCCGTCTCGCCGCACGGCGAGGACACCTTCGTCAGATCGCCCGGCGGCTACGCGGCCAACGTCGAGGCGGTCCGGATCGCGCCGCCGGCGGTCGCGGACACCGGCGACGCGGGCCCCGCCCGTGCTATCGACACCCCGAACACCCCGACCATCGCCGACCTGGTGGCCGTGGTGAACGCCACCCAGCCGCGGGCCGACCGGCCCTGGGACGGTGGCGACACCCTGAAGAACGTCGTCTTCCGGCTGGTCCACCCCGACGGCCGCAGCGAGGTTCTCGTGGTCGGCCTGCCCGGGGATCGCGAGGTCGACCCCAAGCGGCTCGAGGCGGCGGTCTCACCGGCCGAAGCCGTCCCGTTCACCGACGACGACTTCACCGCCACCCCCCGGCTGGTCAAGGGCTACATCGGCCCCGTCGGTCTGACCGACGGTGGGCCCGTCCAGCTGCTCGGCGCCGAGGCCGAGGCAGGGATCCGCTACC
>JAEYUH010000330.1 GCA_023432725.1 Actinomycetes bacterium
CACGACCTGGCCCTTGCCGACCGCGACGACCTCGCGGACCTGCGTGGGGCGGCCACGGTGATCGACGACCCGCGGCTGCGCTGCAACGAGGGCGGGTGCGACCCGCAGGGCAGGTTCTACATCGGCACCATGGCCTACGAGGCGACCCCGGGCGCGGGGGCGGTGTGGCGCTGGGACGGCGACGACGGGCTCTACGACACCGTCAGCCAGCTGACGATCTCGAACGGACTCGGCTGGAGCCCGGACGGCACGCTGGCCTACCTCAATGACTCGACCCCCCAGATCACCTACGTGTTCAGTCACGACCCCGAGCGGGGCCCGATCAACCGGCGGGTCTTCCTGCAGCACTCCGACGGCCACCCCGACGGGCTGTGCGTGGACTCCGCGGGGGGTCTGTGGATCGCCTTCTACGGCGCCGGCCAGGTCCGCCGCTTCGACCCGGACGGCACCCTGACCGACGTCATCGACGTCCCGGTCAGCCGGCCCACCGCCTGCTGCCTTGGTGGGGACGACCTGAAGACCCTTTTCATCACCACCTCGAGGGAGGGCCTGGTGCCCGGGGACGAGCCCGAGGCGGGCGCGATCTTCTCCTGCCGGGTCGCCGTCCCCGGGCTCGAGGTCCTGGGCTTCGGCGCCTGACCCGGGGGACTCGCCCGCAATCCCGTGGTTTTCGGCCCGCCGAGGGGAAAACTCCCTCGGGAGGCCGGTTTCTTCCGGTTTGCGGGCCGATCCCTCGGAGTCGGTCGATGATGGGAGCGAGGAGGCCCACATGTCCGATGCCCAGCACGCCCAGCAGTCACCGTCCCTGGGGTCCCCCGGCTTCGCGCTGCCGGGGCTGCAGCTCGGGGTGGCCACCGCGGCCACCCAGATCGAGGGCGGCGACGCCGACACCAACTGGCACCGCTGGGCCGACCAGCCGGGACGGATCAAGGACGGCAGCACCCCCCGACGGGCCGCCGACCACTGGAACCGGGTCGAGCAGGACATCGCCCTGCTGTCCGAGCTCGGCATCAAGCATTACCGGATGGGCCTGGAGTGGGCCCGCCTCGAGCCCTCCCCCGGTAGCTTCGACGCCGCCGCGATGGCGCACTACCGCGACGAGCTGGCCGCGCTGCGGGCAGCGGGCATCACCCCGCTGGTCACCCTCCACCACTTCAACAACCCATGGTGGTTCGAGGCCGAGGGCAGCTGGGAGCACCGCAGGTCGTTGAGCGTCTTCGAGCGCTATGTCGACCACGTACTCGCCGGTCTCGGCGACCTCGTGGACGACTGGGTGACCATCAACGAGCCCAACGTCTACGCCACCAAGGGGTGGCTGGACGGCGACTGGCCGCCGGGGGTGACCGGCTCGATCCCCCGCGCGCAGGCGGTGATGCAGCGGATGGCCGTCGCCCACATCCGGACCTACCACACCATCCACCGCGCCTTCCCGCAGGCACGGGTGGGGGTGGCCAACCACCTGCGGGTGTTCGCGCCGAAGCGGCGCTGGCACCCGCTCGACCGGCTCAGCGCGGTCGGAGCGGAGTACCTGTTCCAGACCGCGCTCACCCGTGCCTTCAGCGTCGGCAGGTTCCTCGCCCCGTTCGTCCAGCCGCGCGAGGTCGAGCCGGGCCGCTACTACGACTTCCAGGGCATCAACTACTACACCCGCAGCTCGGTGACCCGGCTGCGGGACGGAGTCGCCGCCGACGTCTCCGTCAACGACCTCGGCTGGGAGGTCCACCCGGCCGGGATCGTGGAGGTGGCGCGCCGCGTCCACGCCGCCTACCCCGGCCCGATCTGGATCACGGAGAACGGCACCGCTGACGCCGCCGATGCCTTCCGCACCCGCTACCTCTACGACCACCTGCGCGAGATCGCCGGCTCGGGGCTGCCGATCGAGCGGTACTACCACTGGTGCTTCACCGACAACTTCGAGTGGGCCGAGGGCGAGGAGCCGCGGTTCGGGCTGGTCGAGCTGGACTACCCCAGCCAGCGCCGGACGGTCCGCGCCTCCGGCCGGTTCTACGCCGACATCATCGCGAACCGGGGCGTCACCGACGAGGCCTACCGACGCTGGGTCGAGGGACGGTCCTACCCCGACAACAGGTTCCGGCCGGAGGCCGCCGCCGACACGACGGTGGGCGAGCCCGTCCTGGAGGTTGGTGACGCGAGCGAGCCGGAGTAGCTTCACCCCATGACGCACACGCCCGCCGACACCGCCGCCGGCCAAGGCAAGGCCTCCGGCCCGGCGCCCACAGCCGGCCTCGAGCGCCGCAACAAGTGGACCTTCGGGGTCGGCACGCTCGGCCGCGACATGGTCTACACCCTGGTCAGCATGTACTTCCTGGTCTTCCTCACCGAAGCCCTCGAACTCACCAACTGGGAACTCGGGTGGGTGTCGTTGCTCGTCCTGCTGGCGCGGCTGTTCGACGCCGTGATGGACATCGTGATGGGTTCCATCGTCGACAACACCCGCACCAGGTGGGGGCACTACAAGCCGTGGATCGCCGCCGGGGTCGTCGCCTCGTCGCTGTTCACGGTGCTCATGTTCACCGACCTCGGCCTGCGCGGCGCGCCCTGGGTGATCGCGTTCGCGGTGATCTACCTGCTCTGGGGGTTGTCGTGGACGGCCAACGACATCCCGTACTGGTCGATGCTGCCGGCCCTCACCGTCGACCAGAAGTCGCGCGAACGGATCGGGGCGGTCGCGAAGATCTTCGCCACCATCGGCCTGTTCAGCGTCGTGGTCGCGGTGGTGCCGCTGGTCGGCTCCCAGGGCGTCCTCACCCAGGCCTTCGGCAAGGTCTCGGGCTGGACGGTGCTGGCGATCGCGCTCGTCGCGATCATGCTGATCGGCCAGGCGGTCACCCTGTTCGGGGTCAAGGAGCCCAGGCTGGCGATCGAGCAGGAGCGCACCACCCTGCGTGAGGTGGCGGGAGTGGTGGTGAAGAACGACCAGCTGCTGTGGACCGCCATCGCCATGGTGCTGTTCATGACCGGCTACATCACCACCACGAGCTTCGGTGTCTACTTCTTCAAGTACGCCTACGGCGACGAGGGCATGTACACGATCTTCGGCGCCGTGCTGGGAGTGGCGCAGGTGCTCGGGTTCCTCTCCTTCCCCGTGCTGCGCCGCCGGTTCGCCAGGTCGACCCTCTACACAGCGGCGACCGCGATGATCGTGGTCGGCTACCTGGTCTTCTTCTTCTCCCCGATGAACATGATCCCGATCGGGATCGCAGGGCTGCTGCTGTTCATCGGGCAGAGCTACGTCGTGCTGCTCATGCTGGTGTTCATCACCGACACCATCGACTACGGGCACTGGAAGCTCGGACGCCGCAACGTCGCGGTGACCTTCGCCCTGCAGCCGTTCATCAACAAGGTGGGGGCCGCCCTCGCGGCGGCGATCGTCGGCATCACTGCCATCTTCGCCGGGATCAACGAGGCCGAGCAGTTCGGCGACGTGGACGACCAGGGCCTGCTGGTCATGAAGCTCGTCATGCTGGTGCTGCCGCTGGTGCTGATCGTGGTCGGCTACCT
>JAEYUH010000070.1 GCA_023432725.1 Actinomycetes bacterium
GAGCAGCGGGCTGCCTGTGACGCCGTGGGCGTCGAGCGGCTGCAGATCCTCAACCATCCCGACGGCGTGCTTGTCTACTCCCTCGACCTGCGGCGCGACATCGCCCGGGTGATCCGGCAGTTCCGTCCCGACGTGGTGGTGACCGGGTCGTGGGAGATCGAGCCCAGCTACGGGCTGAACCAGGCCGACCACAGGGCCGTCGGGCTGGCCACCGTCGACGCCGTCAGGGACGCCGACAACACCTGGGTGTTCCCGCACCTGGCGCAGACCGAGGGCCTGGCGAAGTGGGGCGCCGACTGGTTGCTGGTGACGGGCCACACTCGTCCCACGCACGGCGTCGTGGTGTCACCCGAGGCCGTCGAGAAGGCGGTCGCGTCGCTGGCGGCGCACGAGGCCTACCTGGCCGACCTGCCCGACCACCCGGCCCCCGCCGACTTCATCCCGCAGCTGCTCGCCGCGCAAGGCAAGCCGCTGGGCAGCGAGTACGGCGTCCTGTTTCGCGGCTACCGGCTGCGCGGCTGAACGGACGGACGCGGCCGCCTCAGCCCGTGGCGTACCGCCGGACGAAGTTGCTCAGCACCAGGTGCTGCTCGCCGTTGACCGGCGAGGCGTAGGCCATCCTGGTGAGCTCGTCCAGCTCGGACGGGTCGAAGTAGCCGGCGTGCTGGTAGATCCGCATCCGGGCCGCCAGGTCGTCGGCGTCCAGCTCGGGATGGAACTGGGTGACGTACACATTGCCGCCCACCCGGTACATCTGCACCGGGCAGTCCTCGCCGGTGGCCAGCAGGGTGGCGCCCGGCGGGGTGCCGTTCGAGGCCTCCTTGTGGCCGACGAAGGCGTGGAACCGCGGGCCGACCCCCGCCAGCAGCGGATCCTCGCGCCCGGCCTCGGTGAGCGTCACCGGCACCGCCCCGACCGGTTCGGAGTAGGTGCGGTCCACCTTTCCGCCCAGGTGCGCGGTCACCGTCCCGACCCCGTAGCACATCCCCAGGAACGGGAAGTCGGCGTCGACGACGAGGTCGAGCAGCCGGAAGAGTTCGTCCTCCACCCGCTGCTGGACGGCGGTCTTCTGGGAGTCGGAGATGTTGAACGCGCTGCCGCCGAGCAGGATGCCCGAGTAGTCGTCCAGCGCGATCGGGCCGAGCGGCTCGCTCTCCACCCGGCGGTGCTGCAACTGGTCGGACGCCAGCCCGCTGTGCCGCAGCACGGACCGGTACTCGGCGGCGGCCGCGGTGTCGTGGTCGCGGGTCGCGAGCAGCAGGAACGGTTTCACGAGCGACAGGCTAGCCGGTGGCCGGCCGGACGCCGGAAGGGCTCAGGCGAACGGGGTGGCGGCACCGGTCTCTTCCAGGCAGCGGGCGGTGACCACCCGCAGGTCGCCGTTGTTGGCCGCCGCCGCCTCGCGCTGCCGCTCGTAGCTCGTGCCGCCGCTGCACAGCTCGTCGGCGAACAGCAGGTCGTCCTCGCACCCCAGGTCGCGCGCGACCGGCAGCAAGCGGTCGATCCACTCCGCGATGTACCGGCGGATCGGACGCAGCCGCGCATTGCGGTCGGGAGTGATGATCTCGGCGTCCATCCCGTAGCGGGCGGCCCGCCACTTGTTCTCCTTCACCAGCCACGGCGGCAGGTCCTGCACCAGGTGCTCGTCCTCGTAGTCGCGCACTATGTACTCCGCCAGGCACTGGGTGAGCGCCGCCAGGCACCCCAGTTCGGCGAGGGTGGGGACGGAGTCCGGCGTCCGGTTCTCGACGGTGCCGAACTTGGGGGACGGGCGCACGTCCCACCGGATCTCGCCGGGCACGGTGATCATGCCCACCTCGGCCAGCTCCTCGGCGTAGGCCTCGAACTCGTGCCACTGGGTCATCCGGTAGGGCAGGCCATTGGTCGGCAGCTGTTGGAAGATCATGGTGCGCTGCGAGGCGTAGCCGGTGTCCTGCGCCTCCCAGTAGGGCGAGGAGGCCGACATCGCCAGGAAGAGCGGGTAGAACCGCGCCAGACCGTTGGTGACCGGCAGCGCGTGGTCGCGGTGGGCGACGCCGACGTGGATGTGGGTGCCGCAGATCGCCATCTGCCGTCCCCAGAAGGCGGTGCGGGCGCTGACGACGTCGTAGCGGGGTCCCGAGAACGGACGCTGCTGCGCCGACTTGCTGAACGGGTGGCTGCCCGTCCCGAGCAGCCGGATGCCGCGGGGCTCGGCGACCTGCCGCACCCGCTCGAGCTGTTCGGAGAGGTCGGCGACCGCGTCCGCGACCCTGGCGTGCGGCTTGGACACCAGCTCGATCATGTTCTGCAGGTATTCCTTGCGCACCGGGGCGTCGTCGGACCAGCCGAGGATGTCGAGGATCCCGGTGGCGGCCGGCGCCAGCTCGAGGGTGTCGGCGTCCACCAGCGCGAGTTCCCATTCCAGCCCGACGCTGGATCGGGCGGAACGTGCGAAGTCGACCTGCATGAGCCCTCCCGCTGGGTGCGCGACGATTCTAGGTGCGGCTGCCCGGGGTGGCGAGGGCCTCCCGCCGTCCGGGCT
>JAEYUH010000283.1 GCA_023432725.1 Actinomycetes bacterium
CGCAGGCCGGGCACACCGACGCCATCCAGCACGCGGCGTCACCCCCGGCGTCCAGCGGGACTGCCCTCGGTAGGTCGAGGGGGCCCTGCGACAGGTCCGTCATTGGTACCGTCCCTCCGCAACACATGGGTGTGAGGTTGTCCCGCGGGCCACGCGGGACAACCTCACGCTAGCCGTCGCAGCGGCCGCTCAGGCGTCCGTCCGGCTCACAGGCCGGGGTCGTGGTGGTCGGCGGCCTTGTCAGCCGCCTGGCGGGCGTCGGCGTCGGCCTCCTGCCGGCGCCCCTCGGCCTCGAGCCGGGCGTCGTCGGTCAGGTCGCCCCAGGCCTGCTTGGCCTTGCCGGCCAGTTCGTCGGCGGCGTCGCCCAGCTTCTCGCCGAGGTTGCGGTCACCGGGATCGCCGACGGTGTCGCCGTCGGCCAGGTACTCGTCGTCGCGCCGCAGCGGGTCGGGGCTGCCGGGGTAGGTACTCATGGGTCTGTTCCTTTCACTCGGTGGGGTGCCCGTACCCGCGCCTGCCGCCGTCCTAACGCCGCTGGCCCACCCTGCGTGAACTCGACGACCAGCCGGCAAGCCCCAAGCCTGACGGGAAGCGTCGTGGGCCGGTGAGCGCGGCAGGCGGCCGGGCCGCTACAACAGGCCAGCGTCGCGGGCCCGGCGCACCAACTCCTGGCGGGTGGCCGCGCCGAACTTGCCCCGCAGCGTGACCACCTGCTTGCGTACCGTGTTGGCCGACACGTGAAGGGTGGCGGCGATCTCGGGGACGGACTGCGGTCCGGCCAGCAGCGGCAGGAGCAATTGCTCGCGTCGGCTGAGGGAGACCGTTGCCCCGATCCGGCGGGGGTCGGGGGAGAGTCCTGCGATCCGCCCGAGCATGAGGTCCAGCCCCGGCACCGTGTCGGCCGTCACCGCACCCAGCAGCTTGTCGCGGGCCTCCGGCGGCACCAGCGCCAGAGCCAGCCAGTGGTCGTTCTCGCTGCAGGCCAGGACCGCTGCCTGCGCCGCCGGGACCCATTCCTGGGCCGGCGTGCTGGTGTCGAGCGCCAACGCCGAGGCTCGCGCCACTTGCATCATCACCCTGTCCCCGAGCGACGTCTCAGGATCGTGCAACGCCACTTCTGCCGCCTGGACGGCCGCCGCGTAGTCCCCAGCCCAGAGCAGGGTGAGGGCCTTGGCCGTCCGGCCGAAGCCCTCCGGGAGAGAGGCCGCCACATCGAGGGCTGCCCGGTACGCCCCGAGCCGGTTGAGCAACGCGACCCGTCCCCGTCCCACAAGGATCGCGCCCAGCGTGCCCCGGTGTTCGAGCCAGACCATGCCGTGCCGGGCGATCGCGGCGTCGGTCCGGTTCAGGGTCTCCGCCGGGTCGCCCCACAGGGCGCCGAGCACCTGCTGGAGAAACACCACGCCGGTCCAGCCCGGAGACCCGGCCGGCATGGAGTCGAACTCGGCCACGACCGCCTCGCAGGCCGCCCGGTCCAGACGGCGCAGCGCACCCAGCGCCCGCGCGAGCCGCCCGGACATCTCGTCCTGGAACTCGAGCCCGATGCCGAACATCGGTGCGTTACCGGAACGCTGCTCCGGTGAGCTGGGGAGTCCGGCCAGTTCGAGGACGAAGTTCGTCGCGCCGCGGACCATCCACTCGGCGAGTTGCGGGTCGAGCGCGAGGGCGAAGTCGGCCTCGGTAATGACGTGGCGCAGATCGGCCCTTGCCAGCGCGATCCGCGCGGACGCCGCCCGGAAGGTGACCTCGACGACAGCACTGGGCGGGTCGAGCGCGTGGCGACGCTCCGCTATGAACTCCGCCACCTCCTGCTGGGTCTGCCACGCCGATTCCAGCGCGGCGGACGGGGGAGAGGACGGCAGGAAGCGCTGGGCCAGCATCCAGATCGACCCCGCGGCCACCGCGGCGTCCGTATTGGTCTTCTCACGCCAGCGACTGTGCAACGAGACAGCGTCGGCCACCACGCGGAGGATGGCCACGCTCTCCCTGCGGCTGGGAGCAGCTGTGTACCCGCCCGCCGCCGCCCACGCCCAGGTGAGCAGAGGGTTGAGCCGGCGTGCCTCGCCGGGCAGCGCATCGAGCAGGCTGACGACGTCGGGGGCGCCCTCACCGCCGCGCCGCCGGACGCCGTTCAGCCAGGCGGCGTCGATGGACTGCCAGTCCTGCAGGAGCAGGGCCCAGCGCAGCGCATCGCCGGACAGCTCGGGGTCACGGTCCGTGAACCAGCGGTCGAGCAGGCGCCGGGCGATGCGACGTTCCCGCTCGCCCAGCGTCGCCAGCTCGGCGGCCGTCGCGGGCGGGCGGAGGGAGGCCGTCTCCTCGTCCCAGTCCGCCAGTCCCCGGCTGGTTGCCAGCGACCGGAACTGCGGCCACTCGAGTTCCGTTCCGGATTCCGCCGCGGCGACCAGGAAGCGGAAGCGCGGCTCGTCCAGCCGGGTCCACAACCGCAGCGACGCGAGGAGGTCGGCGGCGGTGTCGCGGGCCGTCCCGGGGTCGAGCGAACCGGCGCCGGCAGGGTGCTCGGCGGGTGGCTGCGGGCCGGGATTCACCACGACGCATCACCACGCGCTGCGCTGGTCGAGGCGCGCCCTGACTGCAGCGCAGTCGCGGCGGGGTGGCGGCCTGCCGGCCATCCGGGCCCGATCATGCAGCCATGATTCCACGGTTCCTGCGCGCCGTCGCCGCCCTGCGGGGTGACGCGTGTCGCGTTCCTCACCGCGGTGGGCAGGTAGGCGCCGCGAATTGGCGTTTGAGAAGCAGGGATGCCGCGAGAGCCGGACATGAATCAGTACCAGAACGGCGGGCCGGACTGGACCAATCGCGGTACCAAAACCCCTCCCTGGAGGCCTCCCGGGTCGAACCGGCCGAACCGGACCGGCAGAGTTGAGGCGTCGGAGGTTTGCCCCCCACTCCTCCGAGCTAGTCACCCGCCGCGCCCGGGCCGCAAGGCCAGTAGTGCTCCTCCCGTGAGAGGCGCGGCGAGGTAGCCCCGACTCACTCCCCCCGAGTCGTGGCACTGGCCGGGGTCCGAATCCCCCCAAGACCCCGGCCAGCACCCCCCTCCACGCCGGTCGCTGCGCTCCCGGCCCCCGCTTCGCTCCAACGGGCTCCCCCGGATAGGGTCTACCGGTGAACGAGAACCACCCCGACCACTCCTCCGAAGCCGGATCCGGCAGGGGAGCGGAGCCCGACTTCGCCGACCTCGGCCTCGACGACCGCCTGTTGCGGACGCTGCGCGATGTCGGCTACGAGACCCCGTCGCCGATCCAGGCCGCCACCATCCCCGCCCTGCTCGAAGGACGCCACGTCGTGGGTCTGGCGCAGACCGGCACCGGAAAGACCGCCGCCTTCGCGCTGCCGATCCTCGCCCGGCTCGACCTCAAGCAGAAGGCGCCGCAGGCCCTGGTGCTGGCCCCGACGAGGGAGTTGGCCCTGCAGGTCTGTGAGGCCTTCCAGAAGTACGCGGGCCGGCTGCCGGGGGTGCACGTCCTGCCCGTCTACGGCGGACAGGGCTACGGCGTGCAGTTGAGCGCGCTGGCCCGGGGCG
>JAEYUH010000287.1 GCA_023432725.1 Actinomycetes bacterium
GTCGACCAGATCATCTACGAGCTTCACGTCCGGGACTTCTCCGCGGGTGACCCGACGGTGCCCGAGCCGCTGCGGGGCGGCTTCCTCGGCTTCACCGCCGACTCCGCCGGCATGGCCCACCTGCGCCGGCTCGCCGACGCCGGGCTGACTTCGGTGCAACTGCTCCCGGTGTTCGACAACGCCGCCGTGGACGAGCGGGCTGGCCGGGGGGCTGCCGACTTCGCCGCACTCCGCGGCCTTCCCCCTGACTCACCCGGCCAGCAGGAGCGGGTGACGGCCGACCGGCACCGGTACAACTGGGGCTACGAGCCCTGGCACTTCTTCGCGCCTGAAGGCTCCTACGCCTCCACGCTCGCGGCCGCCGACGGACCCGGACGGGCTATCGAGTTCCGCACGATGGTCGGCGCGCTGCACGCCGCGGGGTTGCGGGTGGTGCTGGACATGGTGTTCAACCACACCGCCAGCGCCGGTCAGGACGACAGGTCGGTGCTGGACCGGATCGTTCCCGGGTACTACCACCGGCTCACCCGCTGCGGCGAGCTGGAGACCTCGACCTGCTGCCCCAATGTCGCCACCGAGCACCTGATGGCCCAGAAGCTGATGGTGGACGCCTGCGTCTCCTGGGCGCGTCACTACCGGGTCGACGGCTACCGCTTCGACCTGATGGCCCACCACAGTCGCGACAACCTGCTCGCGGTGCGGGCGGCGCTGGACCGGCTCACCCGCGAGACCGACGGCGTGGACGGTCGCCAGATCACGCTCTGCGGGGAGGGCTGGAACTTCGGCGAGGTGGCCGACAACGCCCGCTTCGTCCAGGCCCGCCAGGGCCAGCTCGGCGGCACCTCGATCGCTACCTTCTCCGACCGGTTGCGCGACGCCGTCCGGGGCGGCGGCGCCTTCGACGACCCGCGGACCCAGGGCCTGGGCACCGGCCTCGCGCTCACCGGCACCGACCACCGCCTGCCGTGGCTGACCGACGTCGTCCAGCTCGGTCTGGCAGGGACGTTGCGCGGCTTCAGGTTCCGCTCTGCGCAGTCCGGGCGGGTGATCCGCGGTGACGAGCTGGCGTACAACGCGACGGTCGCCGGCTACGCCGACGAGCCGGACGAGGTGATCAGCTACGTCGACGCCCACGACAACGAGACCTTGTTCGACGCCCTCACCCTCAAGCTCCCCCGGGAGACCCCGATGGCCGACCGGGTGCGACTGAACACGCTGTGCCTGGCGCTGGCCACGCTCGGCCAGTCGCCGGTGATGTGGCACGCCGGGACCGACATCCTGCGCTCCAAGAGCCTGGACCGGAACTCCTACCTGTCGGGGGACTGGTTCAACTCCCTCGACTTCTCGCTGACCGACAACGGATTCGGCGCGGGGCTGCCGCCGGAGAGCGACAACGGTCCGCTGTGGCCGATCTTCGCCCCGCTGCTGGCCGACCCGTCGCTGAAGCCGGCGCCGTCCGACCTGAGGTTCGCCCACGAGCTCGCGCTCGACCTGCTGCGGCTGCGGGCGTCCACCCGGCTGTTCCGGCTGCGCAGCGCTACCGCGATCGGGCAGGCGGTGTCGTTCCCGGTGTCCGGCACCCCGCTGGCGGTGCCCGGCGTCGTGGTGATGCGGATCGCCGACCCGGTGGCCGACCCGCGGTGGGCGAGCCTGGTCGCCGTCTTCAACGCCACCGCAGCCACCGTCAGTCAGGAGCTGCCGTTCAGCGTGGACGGCCACCGGCTGCACCCCGTCCAGGCCGCCGGCGCCGACCCGCTGGTGCGCGACGCGTCCGCCGCGGGCACCCGGCTCACCGTCGCGCCGCTGACCGTCGCCGTGTTCGTGGAGCCGTCGGGAACGGTCCGCGGCTGATCGCGATAGGCTGACGAGGTTCCCTGATAGACCCCGTGAAAGGCCGATGATGACCTCGACACAGACCCTTTCCTGGACGGACCTCGACAGCCGCGCTGTCGACACCGCCAGGATCCTCGCCGCGGATGCCGTGGAGCGGGTGGGGAACGGTCACCCCGGGACGGCCATCTCGCTCGCCCCGGTTGCGTACCTGCTGTACCAGAAGGTGATGAACGGCGACCCCGCCGACCCGACCTGGACCGGACGGGACCGCTTCGTGCTGTCGGCAGGCCACTCCTCGCTCACCCAGTACAACCAGCTGCTGCTGGCGGGCTACGGCCTGGAGGTGGACGACATCGCGGCGCTGCGCACCGAGGGTTCGCTGACCCCCGGCCACCCCGAGTACGGCCACACCGCAGGTGTCGAGTGCACCACCGGCCCGCTGGGGGCCGGGGTCGCCAACGCGGTCGGCTTCGCGATGGCTGCCCGCCGCGAGCGCGCGCTGCTCGACCCCACCGCCGAGCCCGGCACCTCCGTCTTCGACCACTTCGTGTACTGCATCGCCGGTGACGGCTGCATGCAGGAGGGCGTCTCCGGTGAGGCGTCCTCGCTGGCCGGAGCCCAGAAGCTCGGCAACCTCGTCCTGATCTACGACGACAACCGGATCTCGATCGAGGGCGAGACCCAGATCGCGTTCACCGAGGACGTCGCCGCGCGCTATGAGGCCTACGGCTGGCACGTCCAGCACGTCGACTGGACCAACGGCATGACCTCCTACGAGGAGAACGTCCAGGCCCTCTACGACGCCATCGAGGCGGCCAAGGCAGTCACTGACAAGCCGTCCTTCATCAAGCTGACCACGATCATCGGCTGGCCGCTGCCGACCAAGGCCGGCCACCACTCGGTGCACGGCGCCAAGCTGGGGGCCGAGGAGATCGCCGGCCTGAAGAAGGAACTCGGCTTCGACCCGGAAGCCGACTTCGCCGTCGACCCGGCGGTGCTGGAGCACACCCGGTCCAACGCGGCCGCCCGTGCCGCCGAGGCCAGGGCCGCCTGGCAGCCCCGCTTCGAGGAGTGGAAGGCCGCCAACCCCGACGGCCACGCGCTCTACCAGCGGCTGCGGGCGCGCGAACTGCCCGAAGGCTTCGAGGCGGCGCTGCCGGAGTTCCCGGTCGGCAAGAAGTCGACCCGGGTGGCGTCCGGAGAGGTGCTGAGCGCGCTCGCCGACGTAATTCCCGAGCTCTGGGGCGGCTCGGCCGACCTCGCCGGGTCGAACAACACCACGATGAAGGGCCAGCCGTCCTTCCTGCCGCCGGAGCAGTCCAGCCACGACTTCGTCGGCGACTACAACGGCCGCACCCTGCACTTCGGCATCCGCGAGCACGCGATGGGCAATGTCCTCAACGGGATCACCCTGTCGGGCCTGACGCGCCCCTACGGTGCTACCTTCCTCGTCTTCGCCGACTACATGCGCACCCCGGTCCGGCTGGCCGCGCTGTCGAAGATCCCGACCATCTTCGTCTGGACCCACGACTCGGTGGGAGTCGGCGAGGACGGTCCCACCCACCAGCCGGTCGAGCACCTCGCCACGCTGCGCGCCATCCCGGGGCTGGACGTGGTGCGCCCGGCCGACGCCAACGAGACCGCGCAGGCCTGGGCCGAGGCGCTGCGGCACACCGACCGTCCGACCGCGCTGATCCTGACCCGTCAGGACGTCCCGACCATCGAGCGCGGAGACGGGGCTGCGGCGTCCGCCGAGCTGCTCGCGAAGGGCGGCTACGTGCTGCTGGACGCCTCCGCAGGTGAGCCGGCCGTCGTCCTGCTCGCCACCGGCTCCGAGGTGGGTGTGGCGGTCGCCGCCCGCGACCTGCTCGAGGCCGAGGGGATCGCGA
>JAEYUH010000009.1 GCA_023432725.1 Actinomycetes bacterium
CGGGCGGGACGGTGCGGATCGGCGGGGACGATCCCGCATCGGTGCGGCGTCGCGGTGAACTGGCGATCGCCTTCCAGGATCCCGCCCTGCTGCCGTGGCGGACCGCGGCCGGCAATGTCGCGCTCGCGCAGCGGCTCGCCCGCCGTCCGGTGGACCACGACCGGGT
Source organism: Actinomycetes bacterium (assembly GCA_023432725.1). Classification (GTDB taxonomy): domain Bacteria; phylum Actinomycetota; class Actinomycetes; order Propionibacteriales; family Propionibacteriaceae; genus Propionicimonas. Next base: position 167 of record JAEYUH010000009.1, read on the forward strand.
GCACGACCTGCTGGGCAGAGTGGGGCTGGCCGGCTTCGAACGGGCCCGGCCTGCGCAGCTGTCGGGCGGGATGCGCCAGCGCGCGGCGATCGCGCGGTGCCTGGTCACCGAGCCACGGCTGCTGCTTCTCGACGAACCGTTCGGGGCGGTGGACGAGCTCACCCGGCGAAGACTGAACATCGAACTGCCGCCGCTGTGGTCGGGCGCGGTCACCACCACACTCCTGGTCACCCACTCGATCCAGGAGGCGGTGCTGCTGGCCGACCGGGTGCTGGTGATGTCGCCGCGGCCGGGGACGGTGATCGCCGACCTGGAGGTGGCGCTGGAACGGCCCCGGCACCTCGCCCAGCTCCACAGCCGGCGGTTCATCCGGCTGGTCGAGGACATCGGGGCCCTGCTCGGGGTCGACCAGCACGTCGACGCCGAGGACTGACGCCGTGGTGCTGCAGCGCGACGCGACCCTCGCCGACAGCGTCTCCGCCGAGCCCGGACCGCCGCGCCGGGACGGCCTTCCCCGAGGCGTGCGCACGGCGCTGGCCTGGCTGGTGGTGGTGCTGGTCTGGGAGCTCGTCGGGCAGACGGTGTTGGCGGGGCGCCACCTGATCGGGGTCCCGTCCGGCATCGTGGCGAAGCTGGCGAGCAACGCCGGGGTCTACGGCCGGGGGCTGTGGTTCACCACCCTCGAGGCGGCCGCCGGCTGGGTGCTGGGAAACCTGGCGGCGGTCCTGCTGGCGCTACTGGTCGTGCTGCTGCCCGGCCTGGAGCGGCTGGTGCTGCGGCTCGCTCTTGTCGTCTACTGCCTGCCGCTGGTGGCGCTCGGTCCGCTGCTGCGCCTGGTGTACGGCTTCGGCGAGGGTCCGCAGGTCACCCTCGCCGCGCTGGCGGTGTACTACCTCACGCTGGTGCCGCTGCTGGTGGGCCTGCGCGCGGTGCCACGGTCCTGGCTCGACCTCACCGCCAGCTACGGACGGGGGCGCTGGACGACCCTGGTCACCGTGCGGGCGAGGGCGGCGCTGCCTTACCTGATGGCCGGCCTGCAGGCCTCGGTGCCCGCTGCCTTCCTCGGCGCCCTCGTCGGCGAGTTCACCGGCGCCGAGCGGGGCGTCGGCGTGCTGTCGATCCTCGCCCTGCGCAGCCTGGACACCGACGGGTTGTGGGCGCTGATGCTGCTGAGCACCGCCGCCTCGCTTCTCGGTTATCACCTCGTCTCCCGGCTCGCGCGCCGGCTCACCCCCGACCAGCCGCCGGTGCTGCTGGCTCCTGCGGCGTCCGACTCCGAGCGTCCGGCCTGGCAGCGGTGGACGCGTGGGGCGACGGGGCTGCTGCTGACCGCGGCCGTCGTGGTGGGCGGCTGGGTGGGGCTGTTCGCGCTGCTGGGGCTCGACCCCTACTTCGCCAAGCGCCCCTGGGACGTGTGGGGGTGGCTGGTCAGCTCGCCGGCCGCCGGTGAGCATCGGCAGGAGCTGTGGACCGCGACCCTGGAGACCGCGAGCGTCGCGATCCCCGGGTACCTGGCCGGATTGCTGCTCGGCGTGGCGCTGGCCGCGGCCTTCTCACTGTCCGGCCGGGCCCGCCGGGCCCTGACGCCGGTAGCCGTCGCGCTGCGGTGCGTCCCGGTGATCGCGATCGCCCCCCTGCTGGTCGCCGCCCTGGGCCGCGGCCCCCTCGGCACGGCCGTGGTGGTGGCGATCATGACCTTCTTCCCGACCCTCGTCTCGTGCCTGTACGGGCTCGGCCAGTTGCCCGGTCACGTCGCCGACGTGTTCGCCACCTACGCGGCACCGCCGACCACCGTGCTGCTGCGCGGCAGGCTGCCGGCGATGGCGCCGGCCTTCTTCGCCTCCGCCCGGATCGCAGCGCCGACCGCGTTGCTGGCCGCCACCGTCGCGGAGTGGTTGGCGACCGGGGTCGGCCTGGGCAACCTGATGGCCGTCGACGCCGCGACCAGCCGCTACACCTCGCTGTGGTCGACGGTGGTGGTCGTCACCCTGATCGCCCTGGTCGGGTACGGGTTGGTCGAGATGGTCGAGCGGCGGGTGCTCAGCGTGCTGGCGCCGGAGCAGACCCGCTGGTGAGGCGAGCTCAGCCGACCAGCGCCTCGGCCACCACGCGGGCGGTGTCATCCCAGGTCGGACGCAGCGGTCGCAGCCCGGCGGCCGCGCTGCGCCAGCGCGACCGCAACGCAGGGTCGGTCAGCCAGCCCCGCAGGATGTCGGCCAGCGCGCCGGCGTCCCCGGGCGGGAAGCCGGCGCCCACCCCGCCCTGGGCCTCGACAGCGCCGGTGCCGGTCGCGACGACGGACGGGATGCCGCGCGCCAACGCCTCGGCGACCACCATCGCGTAGGTCTCCGCCCGCGCGGTGTGCACCAGCAGGTCGGTGCCGTGCCA
>JAEYUH010000031.1 GCA_023432725.1 Actinomycetes bacterium
CTGGGGCTGATCCCGCCGTTCGCCGGCAGCGTCCAGGTGTCCGGCCGGGTCGGCTATCTCGCCCAGGACGCCCACATCTTCACCACCTCGGTGGCCGAGAACGTCAGGATCGGCAACCGGGACGCCACCGACGACGAGGTCTCCGGCGCGCTCGCACGGGCCGGGCTCGATCTCCCGCCCGAGCGACTCGTCGGCGAGGCAGGCGCCACGCTCTCCGGCGGCGAGGCCCGCCGGCTCGCGCTGGCGCGGATTCTGGCCGGCGACTACCAGGTGCTGGTGCTCGACGAACCCACCGAGCACCTCGACGCCGCCACCGCCACCGCGCTCGTCGACGACCTGTGGGAGCAGAGCGCCGACAAGCCGGTGCTCGTCATCACCCACGACCCCGCGGTGGTGGCCCGCTGCGACCGGGCCGTGGAGCTCGCCCCCGCCTGAGCCAGCCTGGGAGCGCGGCGAACGACGGGGGCCAGCGCGCCCTGGTGGTCGCTATGGGACGCGGCTTCAAGTCAGGTTCCCGACACCGCGGCCACATGGTCGTTCTGGCCCGCAGATCCGGCTCCATAACGACCGCGGGGGCGCGGCGAGCCGGCTGGCGCCGGCCGAAGGCGCGACAACGACCATGCGGACGCAGCGGCGCCGCCCCCCAACCGGTCCCCCGGGACGGCCCGCGCAACTTCTGACACCCACGGGGCCTGGCCGACAGCTGGGGGCAGCCAGCCGCGCTTTCTAGCAGAAGTTGCAGTGAGGGCTGATCGCGGCCGGCCTGGCCAGGTTCGGGTTCTGGGGATCCGGGGTTCGCCGCGACGCGGTCCCGGCACCCGCCTGAGCCCGGCTTTGACAACCCTCCCGATCCTAAATGAGAATGATTCCCATGATCCTTCCTCATCGGGCCGTGCTCGCGGCGGGTCTCGCCCTGACCACCGCCCTGGCCGGGTGCGCTGCGTCCACTCCCGCCGGTGAGGGAACCGCAGGGCTGACCGCCGCCGTCGCGTTCTACCCGTTCGAGTTCGTCGTGGAGCGGATCGGCGGCGACCTGGTGAGCGTGGAGAACCTCACCCAGCCGGGCTCCGAGGCCCACGACGTGGAGCTGACCCCCCGCCAGGTGGGGAGGCTGGCCACCGTCGACCTCGTCGTCCTGCAGTCCGGCTTCCAGCCCGCGGTGGACGCCGCCCTGCAGCAGGTCGAGGTGCGCCGCGTGGTGGACGCCGCCGAGGTGGTGGAGTTCCTGGACGCCGAGGGTGAGGGCCACGACCACGAGGGCGAGCCGGACGGCCACGACCATGGCGGGCTCGACCCCCACACCTGGCTCGACCCGACCAACCTCGTGGCTGTCGCGGGCCAGGTGCGCGACGCGCTCGTCGAGGCCGGCCCCGAGCACGCCGCAGCCTTCACCGCCAACGCCGAGACCCTGATCGACGACCTGACCAGCCTGGACGAGGAGTTCACCGCAGGGCTGGCCACCTGCCGGCTCCGGACCTTCGTCACGTCCCACACCGCCTTCGGCTACCTCGCCCACCGCTACGACCTGGAGCAGGTGGGCATCCGGGGCCTCGAGCCCGAGGTGGAACCCACCGCGGCGCGGATCGCCGAGGTGCAGCGGCTGGCCCGCGAGCGCGGCGTCACCACCATCTTCTTCGAGACCCTCGTCTCGCCGGTGGTCGCCGAGTCGATAGCCGGCGACCTCGGCCTGGCGACCGCCGTGCTCGACCCCCTGGAGGGACTGAGCGACCAGTCCCCCGGCGCCGACTACCTTGAGGTGATGCGCGCCAACCTCGCCGCCCTGCAACTCGCGAACGGCTGCTCGTGAGCGCCCCCGTCGCTCCCGCCCCGGCCGTCCGCACCGACGAGGTGAACGTCCTGCTGGGCGGCGTCCCCGTGGTGCGCGGTGCCTCGCTCGAGATCCGGGCCGGTGAGGCGGTAGCCATCCTGGGCAACAACGGCTCCGGCAAGACCACCCTGATGCGGGCGATCCTCGGCCTCACCCCCCATCAGGGTCAGATCGAGCTGCTGGGGACGCCGCTGCGCCAGTTCCGCGACTGGTCGCGGATCGGCTACGTCCCCCAACGCAGCGGCATCCTGGTGCAGCAGGCCACGGCCCGTGAGGTGGTGGCCAGCGGACGGCTCGGCAGGCGGCGTCCGTTCCTGCCCGAGTCCGCTGCCGACCGGACGGCGATCGCCGCCGCGCTGGACGCGGTCGCGCTCACCGAGCGGGCCGGCCACCCGTTCGTCCGGCTGTCCGGCGGCCAGCAGCAGCGGGTGCTGATCGCCCGGGCGCTGGCGACAGGGGCCGACCTGATGGTCTGGGACGAGCCGCTCGCCGGCGTCGACCACGTCACGCAGGACCTGCTCGCGACGGTCGCCGCCGAGCTGAAGCAGCGCGGCAAGACGATCATCGTCGTGCTGCACGAGATCGGGCCGTTCGCCGCCGTCCTCGACCGCGCGATCCTGATCAGGGACGGACGGCTCGCGCCCCACGTCCCCGACCCCGTCCACCGGCACGGCGGGCACGAGGTGGCCGACCTCGCTCCCGTCCGCAACCCGATCACAGGGCTGGAGGCGGTGTAGCCATGGAGTGGTTGACCCTGGAGTTCATGCAGCGGGCCCTGCTCGCCGCGCTGATCACCGGCGTGATGGCGCCGGCGATCGGCACCTACATCGT
>JAEYUH010000152.1 GCA_023432725.1 Actinomycetes bacterium
TCCTTTGCCTTGTTGGTCTGCAGGTGTCCGATCACCGACCAGCGCAGCCCCGGCAGGTCGGCCAGCGCGGCGGCCTTGGCCTTCGCCTCCTGCACCTTGTTCTCGCCGAACTCGGTCATCCCCGCCAGGGCCGCGGCCCGCATCCTCGCCTCGTCCACCGTCTTGGAGACCGGCAGCAGCCGAACGCCGGACGGGTCGCGCCCCGCCCGCGCACAGGCAGCGTCGATCCGGTCGCGCACCCCGGCGAGGTTCCTGGCCAGATCGGCAGCGGCGCCGGCGGTCGGGTGGTCCACCATGGCCGCAGGATAGCCCGGCCCGCCTGATGTCCGAGTGACATCACCACAATCTTGTGTTGACACCACTCTGGTGTCATCATGGTGTCATGAACATCGATCCGTACATCGAGAAGCTGCGGGGGGCGCTGAAGGCTGCCGCCGAGCTGGGCGGCGACGAGGCAAGGGCCGCCGCGGACCGGGTGGGCGTTGCGCTCGAGCCCGCCGCACGGCTCGCCATCATGGAGGCGGTGACCCAGGCGGCCGCCGAGATCAGCTCGGAGCTCCCCTCCGGTTCGGTGGGCGTCCGGCTGGCCGGCGAAGGGCTCGGGTTCGAGTTCCACGGCGGCGCCGAGAGCTACCCCGAGCCGGAGCCCGCTCCCGCAGCCGATGCCGACGACCCGCTCACCGCCCGGATCACGCTGCGACTCCCCGAGGCGGTCAAGACCAGGGTGGAGGAGTGCGCCTCCCAGTCCGGTGTCTCCCTCAACAGCTGGATCCTCGGCGTCCTGCGCGAGGCGACCAGCGAGTCGGGCTGGACCGCCCGGATCAACCTGGGCGGCTCGCCGTTCCTCAACCTTCACGCCGGGATGTTCGACCCGGGCAAGCCGGGCAGGCGCCCCGGCAACCGCATGCAGGGCTGGGTCTAGGACCCGGCGGAAGGAGAGCACGACCATGGAATACACCTTCGAGACCCCCGAGCCGGTCGACCTCTACCTGGAGCTCGACCGGGGCCAGGTCACCGTCACCGCGGTGGCCACAGGGCAGTCCTCGCTCCGCGTCGAGGGCGACCAGCCCGAACGGCTCCAGGTCCACGCCGACGGCAACCGGATCCGCGCCGTCGTGGAGCGCCGGTCGCTGTTCGACTTCGCCCCGTCCTTGCGGGTGTGGGTGACGGTGCCCGTCGAGAGCAGGGCAGCGGTGAGGACCGGCTCGGCAGGGGTCGCCGCTGCGGGACGGCTGGCGGAGGCGACGGTGACCAGCGGCTCCGGCGACGTCGAAGTAGCGGAGGCGGGCACGGCCAACCTGCAGACCGGCTCCGGACAGGTCAGGGTCGGCACCGTGGGACAGTTGCGCGCCAAGACCGGCTCGGGCGATGTCACGGTCGGCGAGGTCGCGGGGCCGGCGCTCCTCCACAGCGGATCGGGGAACCTCAGGCTCGGTCACGCCAGGGCCAACGCCTCGCTCAAGACGGCCTCGGGAGACATCGCGGTCGAGGTGGCCGACGCCGACCTCGTGACCACCACGGCCAGTGGCGACATCGCGGTCTCGCGGGTCAGCCGGGGAGACATCACGGGGTCCTCCGCCTCCGGCTCGCTGCGGATCGGGGTGCCCCCCGCCGTGCCGGTGTGGACCGACATCTCAACCCTCACCGGCAGGATCAGTTCCGATCTGGCCGGCGCGGGACGTCCGCAGGCAGGCCAGGACCACCTGCGACTGCGGGCGAAGACGGTCAGCGGGGACGTCCGGCTCGAGCAGCTGCAGAACCCTGACGTGCTGCGCTGAGCCACCGCTCAGGCGAACTGGACGGTCACCTTCTCGCCGGTGAGGTCGGCTCGCATCCGGGTCAGCCGGACGCTCGCCTTCCAGCGGGAGCCGTCGGTGCCCCGCACTTCGCCGCGCACCACGATGTCGATCCGCGCGGACGCCGACCCCGGGTGGTCGAGGACCAGGTCCAACTCGTCGAGCTGGTCGGCCCCGGAGTGCACCGACCACCGCATCGTCGACTCCTTGAGCTTGGTGCCCTTGGGGTTGGTGAGAGCGAAGCCGCAGTCCTTCGGATTCAACTCGCGACGCTTGACGCAGGCCTTGAGGTGCGCGGTCCCTGCGGCCGAGATCTCCTGCCTGCCGGTTTCGCTCAGCACCAGCTCGGCGGTCAGCTCGGGGGTCCCCGTCGTGGTCTCGATCACGAACCCCGGGTTCTCGACGGCGTACCGCTCGGCGGTGGTGCCAACCGTGTAGGTGCCGGGGAACAGTGCCGGCTCGGTGCTGGTGACGGTGGCGCCGCTGATGGTCAGCGGTACCTCACGCAGCCGTAGTGCGGTCAGGTCGAGCGTCGCGGCGACCCGGGCCAGGCGCCAGACCTCGCCCTGCCTCACCACCTCGTAGGCGGTGCTGACGGTGTGGTCGCCGAGGCGGTAGCGCGCCGAGACGAACTGGCGCGGGGCGTCATTGGTCGCCTCGCCGACCTCGAGCCCTGTCAGCGGCGCCGCCGCGAGGGCCGCGTCCAGCATCTCGTCGGTGAGCAGGCTGGTGTCGTCGGGTGGGGCGGCGGCGAAGCCGAGGGCCGCGTCGGCGTCCCCGGCGGCCAGCGCCCTGAGGTAGCCGCGGACGGCTCCCGCGGCGGTCGCGTCCGGCGCCGTGGGTGTCGGTGAGGGCGCGATCGGATTGCCGGTCGGCCCCCAGACCAGGTAGGCGCCGAGCACGGCGAGCACGAACAGGCCGGACGCCACCCCGATCAGCACGGTCAGCCACGGGCTGGCGCCACGGCCACCTGGACGGCGGTTGCGGAGCCGGGGACGCCCCGGTGCCGGCCCGGAGGGAGTGGGGGCCGCCGGTCCGGGCTGGATGCCCTGGGTGGCGATATAGGGGAAGCCGGTCTCGGCGGGGCTTGCGGGCGCGTCATGGCCGTCCGCCGGTGCCTCAAGACCCGCGGACAGCGGTGCGGCCTTCGCCCTGCCAGGGTGGTAGGGGTTCGCCGAGTTGTCGTCGGTCACACCCACCCCCTGGTCCGTGATCCGAACGCCCGACCCCTCACGATACCGACCTATCCCATGCCGGTAGCTGTCACTCGCCCTTGTTTGGCGGCGGTTCTCGGTCGGATCACGCACCCAGTCGCTGCCACGCGGTGCCGCGGGCCCGCCACCCGAGGGTGGCGAGCCGGCTCAGGGCCAGCCCGCCGTAGGCCAGCCACAGCCAGATCAGGTCGGCCCCGGTCAGCGCCACGGCGAGCGCGAGCGGGACATAGCTGACCAGGTTGACCAGGCTCGCCAGGGCGAGGTAGCGGGCATCGCCGGCCCCGATCAGGACGCCGTCAAGAACGAAGACCACGGCGCTGACCACGGTGAGCGCCGCCAGCAGCGGGAGCACCCCCGCCACCTGGGAGAGCACTGCAGCATCCGGGGTGAAGATGCCGAGGTAGAGCCGGTGGCCCGCCCAGAGCGCGAGCCCGCCGACCAGGCCGATCCCGATCGCCCAGGAGATCAACCGGCGCAACAGCACGCCGACGACGTCTGCCCGCCCGGCTCCGAGGTACCGCCCGACCAGTGCCTGGGCAGCGATCGCGACGGCGTCCATCGCGAAGACCAGCAGCATCCACAGGCTGTTGAGGATCTGGTGTGCGGCCAGCGCCGTGGTCCCCATCCTCGCCGCGACTCCGGTGGTGAGCAGCAGCGCCGCCTGCAGCCCGGCGGTCCGGACCAGCAGCCACTGACCGCTGCGGGCTGCCGACAGCACCCCGCCCGGACGCCACTGCCAGTGCACCTCCCTGCGCCGCGCCCCGCGCAGCACCGCCAGTGCCAGGAAGCCCGCCGCGGCGTACTGCGAGACCACGGTGCCGGTGGCCGCGCCGGCGATGCCCCAGCCCAGCCCGAACACCAGCCAGAGGTTGAGCCCGACGTTGACCAGGTTCATCCCGACCACCACCAGCAGGGGCGTCCTGGTGTCCTGCAGCCCCCGCAACACGCCGGTGGCGGCCAGCACCACCAACGCGGCGGGGAAGCCCAGCGCTACCGTCCGCAGGTAGACCACCGCCTGCTCGGCGACCTCGGGGGACACCCGGTACAGCCCGATGATCGGCTCCGCGAGCCAGGCGACGGTTGCGGCGAGCGCCGTGCCGATCCCTGCGCCGAGCGTGATGCCGTCAAGGCCGCCGGCCAGCGCCCCGCGCAGGTCGCCCGCGCCCAGCCGCCGGGACACTGTGGCAGTGGTGCCGTACGCGAGGAAGACGCACAACCCGAGGACCACCCCGATCACGCTGGCGGCCACGCCGAGCCCGGCCAGGGCGACGGTGGAGACGTGGCCGATGATCGCCGAGTCGGCCAGGACGAGCAGCGGCTCGGCCAGCAGGGTGGCGAAGGCGGGGATCGCCAGCGCCAGCACCTCGGCGTCCAGCGAGCGCCCCCCGGACCGATCCTGACGCGGCACGAAGGCGGTCAGGCTGTGACGGGGCTGAGTTCGCCGTCGCCCTCGGCGGTGGCCAGTTCGCGGCGCTCAATCCGGCCGAGGATCCGCTGCAGCCTCGGCCGGTTGTAGCGCTGGATGAGTATGAATGGCAGGTTGCCGGCCACGGCGATGACAAGGCAGGTCATCCACAGGTCGAGCGGCGTCCACAGCCGCATCAGCACCACCGAACCCACCGCCCGCAGATGGTTGGACTCGGCGCGACAGGTCTCGGTGATGAACCGCCGCAGGTAGTGGTGGTTGGACTCGGTGAGCCGCTTCTTGGAGAACCGGTCCCAGGTGTCGAGGGCGGGCAGCCTGTCCTTCCAGCGGTCGATCCGCAGCAGGCTGCGGTACACCTCGCCCTCCCGCTCCCAGTCACGGGTGCGGAACAGCCACCGTTCGGGGCGGAAGTAGCGCTCGGGGATGACAACATCGACCCACGCTCGGACCACTACCAGAACTGTGTAGACGATGCAGTTGACCCAGAACAGCGTCCAGCTCGCGTCGTTCTGAAAGAGCACCCTGCCCACCTCCTGACCTCCCATTCTAGGCCGGGGCCGGGGCGGCCCTCGTTGCCCGTCCGTGCCCGGCGCGGCAAGTAAGGTGGACGGGTAGCCGCGAGGGTCGCGGCGTCCGGTGAGGGAGTTCGATGCAGGCTGTCGTTGGAGTGCAGCGATGACGGCGGTCGCGTTCGTGTGCCAGGCAGTGCTGATCGCCTCAGCCATCTATGGGCTGTACCACGTCGTGATCGCGCTGCCCAT
>JAEYUH010000181.1 GCA_023432725.1 Actinomycetes bacterium
TACCTGCGGGCGACCGGGGTGGACGTGTTCGCGCCGGCGATCGGCAACGCCCACGGACGCTACAAGCGGGCGCCGATCCTCGACTTCCAGCGGGTCACCGACCTGGTCGCGGCCCACCCGATCCCGATGGCGCTGCACGGTGGCAGCGGCCTGTCCGACGAGCAGTTCAAGGACCTCATCTCACGGGGCTGCGCGAAGGTGAACATCTCGACCGCCCTCAAAGAGGTCTACATGCAGTCGAGCCTTGCCTACCTCAAGACCGCCGAGGCCGCCGACAAGTGGGATCCGCCGTCGCTGTTCGCGCCGGTCGGCAAGGCGGTGCGCGAGATGACCATCGGGTACGCGCAGGTGTTCGGCAGCGCCGGGAAGGCCTGACATGCCGGCCCTCATCTTCGACTGCGACGGCGTGCTGGCCGACACCGAGCGGGACGGCCACCTGCCGGCCTTCAACGCCGCCTTCGCCGAGGCCGGGCTGCCGGTCCGCTGGAGCGAGGCGGACTATGCCGAGAAGCTGAAGATCGGCGGCGGCAAGGAACGGATCGCGTCCGTCTTCACCCCCGAGCTTGACGCCGCCGTCGGCGTCACCACCGAGCAGGAGCGCACCGACTGGATCAAGCAGTTGCACCTGCGCAAGACGGCGCTGTTCACCCAGCGGGTGGACGACGACCTGCTGCCGGCCCGGCCCGGCGTCCACCGCCTCATCGGCGCGGCGCTGGACGCGGGCTGGACGGTGGCGGTCGCGTCCACCTCAGCCGAGGCGAGCGTGCGCGCCGTGCTGCGCCACGTCGCCGGGGACGACAACTACGCCCGGTGCGCGGTGTTCGCCGGGGACGTCGTGGCGGCGAAGAAGCCTGCCCCCGACATCTATCTGAAGGTGCTGGCCGACCTCGGGCTCGATCCGGCCGAGTGCGTCGTGGTCGAGGACTCGGGCATCGGTGTCGCCGCCGCCGTCGCGGCCGGGCTCACCACCGTCGTCACGATCAGCTCCTTCACCGCAGGCGACGACTTCACCGGCGCCGCGCTGGTGCTCAGCGACCTCGGCGATCCCGGTGCGCCGTTCACAGTCCACGCGGCGCCGGCCGGCGTCCACCCGACCGGCATGGTCACCCTCGACGACCTCGCCGCCCTCATCACCGCAGCCGACAGCCAGGAGGAACCGCAATGACCGCAACCATCGCCGACGTCGAGTTCGTTGTCCGCAGGATCGCCGAGACGATCGTGGACAACGAGAAGTACTTCGGGGAACTCGACGCCGTGGTCGGCGATGGAGACTTCGGCTACTCGCTGGCCCGCGGCTTCGAGATCGTCCTCGACCAGTGGGACAGCTTCGACAGGACCGACCCCGGCGTCTTCCTCACCAAGATCGCCACCACCATCTCCGCACGGATCGGGGGCACCTCGGGCCCGATCTGGGGCACCGCCTTCCTGCGCGCCGGCGGCCAGCTGAAGGGCAACCCCACCTTCGAGGCCGAAGACCTGGTGCGGGCGCTGCGCGCCTCGGTCGAGGGCATCAAGGCCCGTGGCCAGGCGGAGCTCGGCGACAAGACCCTGCTCGACTCGCTGGTGCCGGCGATCGACGCCCTCGAGACGGAAGCCGCCAAGGGCAGCCCGCCGCACGAGATCGTGCTCGCGATGGCGGCGACCGCCCGCGCTGCCGCGGACGCGACGGCCGGCATGCAGGCGATGCGCGGCCGGGCCGCCTACACCGGCGAGCGGTCCATCGGCTCGGTCGATGCCGGCGCGACCGCGATCGCCGTCCTGCTGGAGGCGCTCGCCGCGAACTGGCCCGCCTGACCCCGTCCGTCCGCCCCGGCGGGCGCGTACCCCACAGCCCAGTACCCATCCACACCACTCGAAGGGGAGTCATGAAGAAGTTCGTCAACGATCCGAAGCAGTTCGTACCCGAGATGCTCGAGGGCATTGCGCTCGCCAACCCCGACACGATCACCTACGTGCCGGAGTACAACCTGATCATGCGTTCCGACGCGCCCAGCCACAACAAGGTCAGCATCGTGCAGGGCTCCGGCTCGGGCCACGAGCCGGCGCACGTCATGGTGGTGGGCCCGGGCATGCTCGACGCCGCCTGTCCCGGCGACGTGTTCGCCGCACCGCCGGCCGACTACGTGTACGAGACCGCCAAGCGGGTCGCGTCCGACAAGGGCGTGCTGCTGCTGGTGAACAACTACACCGGTGACCGGATGGCCTTCGACATGGCCAGCGAACTCGCCGACGCCGACGGCATCAAGGTGAAGACCCTCTTCATCAACGACGACGTCGCGGTGCAGGACTCCACCTGGACCGTCGGCCGCCGCGGCGTGGCCGGCAACTTCTTCGTGATCAAGGGCGTCGGCGCGAAGTCCGAGGAGGGCGCCGACCTCGACGAGGTCTACCGGGTCGGCGAGAAGATCAACTCGGTCACTCGCACCATGGGCATCGCGCTCACCGCGTGCACCCCGCCCGCCAAGGGCGCCCCGCTGTTCGAACTCGGCGAGGACGAGATGGAGGTCGGCGTCGGCATCCACGGCGAGCCCGGACGGCGTCGCGCCAAGCTGGTCAGCGCCGACGAGATCGTGGACGAACTGCTCGGCGCCATCGTGCCCGACCTGCCCTACGGCGACGGTGACCGGGTGGCCCTGATGGTCAACGGCCTGGGCGGCACCCCGATCAGCGAGCTGTACCTGCTGTACGGGATCGCGGCCAAGAAGCTGCAGGCCCAGGGCATCACGATCGCCCGCAGCTACGTCGGCGAGTACTGCACCAGCCTCGAGATGGCCGGTGCGTCGATCACCCTGGTGAAGCTGGACGACGAGATCGAGGCC
>JAEYUH010000198.1 GCA_023432725.1 Actinomycetes bacterium
GTGATGCAGTACGGGGTGCCGATCTCGTCCTGGCGGCGGTAGCGGCGTCCGATCGCCTGGGCGTCGTCGAACTCGACGTTCCAGTACTGGCGCAACTCGGCGGCCAGGTCGCGGGCCTTCGGCGACAGGGCCTCGTTGCGCGACAGCGGCAGGATCGCCGCCTTCACCGGCGACAGCCGCGGATCGAGCTTCAGCACGGTGCGGGTGTCCATCCCGCCCTTGGTGTTGGGAGCCTCGTCCTCGGTGTAGGACTCGACGAGGAAGGCCATCAGCGAACGGGTCAGGCCGGCGGCCGGCTCGATCACGTACGGCAGGTAGCGCTCCCCGGTCGCCTGCTCGAAGTACGACAGGTCGGTGCCGGAGTGCTTGGAGTGCGTCCCCAGGTCGAAGTCGGTACGGTTCGCGATCCCCTCAAGCTCGCCCCAGCCGTCGCCGCCGGTGAAGCCGAAGTTGTACTCGATGTCGACGGTCCGCTTGGAGTAGTGCGAGAGCTTCTCCTTCGGGTGCTCGTAGAGCCGCAGGTTCTCGCGCTTGATCCCCAGGCCGGTGTACCAGTCGGTGCGGGCGTCGATCCAGTGCTGGTGCCACTCCTCGTCGGTGCCGGGCTTGACGAAGAACTCCATCTCCATCTGCTCGAACTCGCGGGTGCGGAAGATGAAATTGCCCGGCGTGATCTCGTTGCGGAAGCTCTTGCCGACCTGGCCGATGCCGAACGGCACCTTCATCCGGGAGGTGTTCTCGACGTTCTTGAAGTTGACGAAGATGCCCTGGGCGGTCTCCGGACGCAGGTAATGCAGCCCTGACTCGTCCTCGATGACGCCGAGGTAGGTCTTCAGCATCATGTTGAAGTCGCGCGGCTCGGTGAACCGGCCCAGCGTCCCGCACTCGGGGCAGTTGATCTCCTCCAGGCCGGACGGCTTGCGGCCCTTCTTGAACTCGAAGGCCTCCTCGAGCTGGTCGGAGCGGAACCGCTTGTGGCAGGACAGGCACTCGGTGAGCGGGTCGGAGAACACCCCGACGTGGCCGGACGCGACCCAGGTCTGGCGCGGCAGGATGATCGAGGAGTCGATCCCGACGACGTCGTCGCGGCCCTGCACCACCGCCCGCCACCACTGCCGCTTGATGTTCTCCTTCAGCTCGACGCCGTAGGGGCCGTAGTCCCAGGCGGCCCGGGTGCCGCCGTAGATCTCGCCGCACGGGTACACGAACCCGCGGCGCTTGGTCAGGGTGATCACGTTGTCGAGGCGGCTTGCCACGTTCGCTCCTTGTCGCACCGCGCGTTACCCGGCTGGCAACGCGCAACTCGGCCTACCTTATCGAGCGGGGACGGTTCTCCCCCACCTCGGACGGGGCCGCGTAGGCGCTCGGCTCGTCGATCGCCTCACTCAGCAGCGGCACCAGGGCCAGCTTGGCCTCGTAGCCGTTGAAGGACCGCCGGTAGGAGCCGACGTCGGCCCAGCGCGAGGTGATGGTCCACAGCTCGGGGTCGTCCAGGTTCTGCAGCAGGTCGACCGCCAGGCAGCCCCGGCAGGACGCGAAGAAGTCGACCGCCGCGCGCGCCCGGGTGACGAATCCGTCCGCCCGATCGGCGGGGACGCGGAATCTTGAGATGGCGAGCACGCGTTCACCCTACCGAGCAGGCCGGACGCCGCCTGCCCACCGCCGCCGACGTCCGACCGAAGGAGCGTGGCATGACCGAGCTCGGCACGGCACCCAGGAGCCGCGTTGCCCCCGGGGCCGCCGGCCCGTCCTCCCCGTCCCCGCTGCTGCGGTTCATCAAGACCGAGTCCGGCAGCGCAGGGCTGCTGGTCGCTGCGGCCGTGATCGCGCTGCTGTGGGCGAACTCGCCGTGGTCCGGCGCCTACACCGACCTGCTGCAGACCCAGGTCAGCCTGATGGCGGGCGAGGTGGGCGTGAGCATGAGCCTCCACCACTGGATCAACGACGGGCTCATGGTGGTGTTCTTCTTCGTCATCGGGATGGAGGTCAGGCACGAGTTCGCCGTCGGCGAGCTCGTCGAGCGCCGCCAGGTGGTGGTCCCGCTGATCGCGGGCGTCGGCGGCATGGTGGTGCCCGCCGCCCTCTACCTCGCGCTCAACCCGGCCGGCGAGGCGGCGCACGGCTGGGGCGCGGTGATCGGCACCGACACCGCCTTCCTGCTCGGCGCGCTGGCCCTCGTCGGGCCGGCCGTCTCCACCCAGCTGCGGGTCTTCCTGCTGACTCTCACTGTGATCGACGACATCGTCGCGGTCAGCGTGATCGGGATCGCCTACACCGACCAGATCAACCTCCCGCCGCTGATCGTGGCGGCGTTGGCCATCGCCGGACTCGCGGTGCTCGACCGGCTCCGGGTGTGGCGGGCCTCCCCCTACCTCGCGCTGGTGGCGCTGGCCTGGATCTCCACCCTCGATTCCGGGGTCCACGCGTCGATCGCCGGCATGCTGGCCGGCCTGCTGATCCCGGCCGGCGAGCCCAGCCGGGCGCAGGTGGACGCCGCCGCCACCGGCTTCCGGGCCTTCCGGCAGTCGCCGCTGCCGGGCGTCCAACGGGCCACCCGTGACCTGCTGAACCGCACGATCAGTGTGAACGAGCGGCTCCAGGAGGCGCTGCACGGCTGGACCAGCTACGTGGTGGTGCCGGTGTTCGCCGTCGCCAACGCCGGGGTCGACCTGCGCGGCGGGGTGCTGGCGGACGCCCTGAGGTCCCCGGTCACCTGGGGCATCACCGCCGCCCTGGTGCTCGGCAAGCTGCTCGGCATCGGGCTGGGCGCGCTCGGCGCGGTGCGGCTGCGGCTCGGCACGCTCCCGCAGGGGGTGGGCGGCGGCCACGTGCTGGCTGGCGGCGCACTGTCCGGGATCGGCTTCACCGTGGCCCTGCTGATCATCGAACTCGCCTTCGACGACCCCGGGTTGCGCGACCAGGCCACGGTCGGAGTGCTGCTCTCGGTAGTGCTGGCGACCGGGCTGGGCTGGGCACTGTTCGGCCTCGCGGCCCGCCTGTTCGGGCAGCGCGACGCGGAGCGTCCGCGGCTGCTCAGCGAGCCGGTCGACCCGGCCCGCGACCACATCCGGGGCAATGTCGACGCCGAGTACACCCTCGTGGAGTACCTCGACTTCGAGTGCCCGTTCTGCGCCCAGGCGACGGGGGTGACGAAGGAGGTCTGCGAGTACTTCGGCGACCGGGTGCGCTACGTGGCGCGGCACTTCCCGCTGACCGAGGTCCACCCGCACTCCGACCTGGCCGCAGTCGCGGCGGAGGCGGCGTCGCGGCAGGGCAGGTACTGGGAGATGCACGAGCTGCTGTTCGCCCGCCAGTCCGAGCTTGAGTTCGAGGACATCGTCGGCTACACCGCCGAGCTCGGTCTGGACACCGAACGCTTCCTGCGCGACCTCCAGGACGACAAGCTGGCCCGCCGGGTGCGCCGGGATGTGGCCAGCGGCGTCGCGAGCGGGGTGCGCGGCACTCCGACCTTCTTCGTCGGTGGCCAGCGCCACGTCGGTCCCTACGACGCCCAGAGCCTGATCGCGGCGATGGAGTACATGGCCGAGCACCCGGACGCGGTCAACACCTTCGAGGACGACGACTGAGGGGTCACCGGTCGACGTGACCCAGCGAGCGGAGCGTCCGGTCGAGGTGCCAGCCGACGAAGGCGGCCACCAGGCCGCTGCCCTCCCTCACGCTCGCCTCGCCGACGCCCCGGGTGGCCACCCAGTCGCCGGTCAGCAGGGCGGCGAGGTAGGCGACCGTGACGGGGTCGGGCTGGGTGCTGCCGGGTGGACGGCACTGCCGGCAGACCATCCCGCCGGAGGCGGGCGAGAAAGCCTCGTGCGGGCCCGGGGACCCGCAGCGGGCGCAGGAGTCGAGGCTGGGGGCGTAGCCGGCCAGGGCGACCGCCCGCAGCAGGTAGGCGTCCATCACCATCACCCCGGGACGGGGCCCGTCGGAGGTGCCGGAGGTCAGGGCGTGCAGCGCGCCGACCAGCAACTGGTACTGCTGCACGGCAGGCTCGCCCTCCTCGGTGACCAGTCGGTCGGCGGTCTCGATCATCACCTGCCCCGACGTGAAGCGCTGGTAGTCGTGGCTGAGCGGTTCGGAGTACGGGTGGAGGGTCACCGCCTGGGTGATGACGTGCAGCGTCCGTCCGGTCGCGAACTGCAGGTCGACGTGGCTGAACGGCTCCAGCCGGGCACCGAACTTCGATGATGTGCGCCGCACCCCCCGTGCCACCGCTCTGACCTTGCCATGGTGGCGCGACAGCATCGTGATGATGCGGTCGGCCTCACCCAGCTTGTGGGTGCGCAGCACGACCGCCTCGTCACGATAGGTAGGCACTCCCCCATTCTCCCCGCTCGGAATCAGCGACGCCGCAGGCGTGCCGGGTGGCCGCGGTGTTACCGTTCACGCAGGGTGCCGTGGCACCCCGCGCGACGGCTTTCAGCAGGAGGATCAATGTCGATCGACAACCAGGTTGTGGACGCCCGCCAGGCCATCGAGGCAGGGCAGACCGCCCTCGGCATCGAACTGGGTTCCACGCGGATCAAGGCGGTCCTCGTCGGGCCGGGCAACACCCCGATCGCCACCGGCGCCCACGACTGGGACAACCAGTTCGTGAACCGGGTCTGGACCTACTCCCTGGACGCGGTCTGGGAGGGGATGCGGGCCTGCTACGCCTCGCTGTCCGCCGACGTGAAGGAGCGTTACGGGGTCGACCTCGAGGTGGTCGGCGCGATCGGCGTCTCGGCGATGATGCACGGCTACCTCGCCTTCGACGCCGACGGCGAACTGCTCGTCCCGTTCCGCACCTGGCGCAACACGATCACCGGCCAGGCCGCCGAGGAACTCTCGGAGCTGTTCGGCCACAACATCCCGCAGCGCTGGAGCATCGCCCACCTCTACCAGGCGATCCTCGGCGGCGAGGAGCACGTCGGCTCGATAGCCCACATCAACACCCTGGCGGGCTACGTGCACTGGCAGCTCACCGGCGAGAAGGCGCTGGGCGTGGGCGACGCGTCCGGCATGTTCCCGATCGACATCGCCACCGGCACCTACAACTCCACGATGGTGAACCAGTTCGACGACCTGGTCGCCGACCGCGGGTTCGACTGGAAGCTGCTCGACATCCTGCCGACGG
Organism: Actinomycetes bacterium; assembly: GCA_023432725.1. Classification (GTDB taxonomy): domain Bacteria; phylum Actinomycetota; class Actinomycetes; order Propionibacteriales; family Propionibacteriaceae; genus Propionicimonas. The sequence continues at coordinate 5,132 of JAEYUH010000198.1, forward strand.
TGCTGCCGGCCGGCGAGACCGCAGGACGGCTCACCCCTGCCGGCGCCGCGCTGCTCGACCCGTCCGGCGCCCTGCAACCCGGCGTCCTGATGTGCCCGCCGGAGGGCGACGCCGGCACCGGCATGGTCGCCACCAACTCGGTCAGCCCGCGCACCGGCAACGTCTCGGCCGGCACCAGCATCTTCGCGATGATCGTGCTCGAGGGCGAGCTGTCCCGCCGGCACGCCGAACTCGACCTGGTCACCACCCCCGCCGGCGACCTGGTCGCCATGGTGCACTGCAACAACGGCGCCAGTGAGCTGAACGCCTGGGCAGGCCTGTTCCGCGAGTTCGCCACCGCGCTGGGCGCGCAAGCCGACAGCTCGACCATCTTCGGGACACTGTTCGGCGCGGCGCTGGAGGGCCGGCCGGACGCCGGCGGCCTGCTCGCCTACAACTACCTGTCGGGTGAGCACATCACGCACCTGACCGAGGGCCGTCCGCTGTTCGTCCGCACCCCCGACAGCACCTTCTCGCTGGCGAACTTCATGCGGACGCACCTGTACGCCTCGCTCGCGACGCTGCGGATCGGGATGAACATCCTGCTGGACGAGGAGCACGTCCAGCTCGACTCGATGTTCGCCCACGGTGGGCTGTTCAAGACCCGTGGCGTGGCCCAGCGCTTCCTGGCGGCTGCGATCAAGGCGCCGGTGACGGTCGGCGAGATCGCCGGCGAGGGCGGCGCCTGGGGCATCGCGGTGCTCGCGGCGTTCATGAAGGACGGCGAACCCGGCCAGAGCCTCGGCGACTTCCTGGCGCGCGAGGTGTTCGCGACGGCTCCCCTGGAGACCGCCCAGCCCGACCCGGCCGACGTCGCAGGCTTCGACGCCTTCATGGGGCGCTACCTGGCGGGCCTGCCGATCGAGCAGGCGGCGGTGGCCAGCATCTGAGGCTGCCGGGTCACTCCACCAGGTCGCGGAGCGCGCGGATCACCAGTGCGTGGTCCTCGTGCCCGGCCAGGCCCGAGACCCCGGCGGTGCCGACCATGCCCACGCCGCGGACCCGGATCGGGACGGCGCCGCCGTGCGCTGCGAACTCCTGGAAGGGCAGCTGGGTGTAGGCGTTGAACTCGCGGCCCTTGGCCTCGAACCGGTAACCGACCAGCAGCGACGGCTCGTCGAACCGCCGGACGACGGCAGCCTTGCGGGCCAGCCACGAGTCGTTGTCGGCCGAGCTGCCCTCAAGCGCAGCGTGGAACACCTGCTGCTCACCGCGGCGGATGTCGACGGCCACCGGCAGGCGGCGTTCCAGCGCCAGCTCGTAGAGCCGGCAGCCGAGCCGCCAGGCGTCGGCGTGGATGAAGGAGTCGAGGACCAGTTCGCGGCCCTCAGCCTCCAGCAGGGCGATCCGCTCTGACAGGTCAAGGCTCATGAAGCTCATGAGCCATCGTGGCACCTCGAGGCGACCCCTGCCAGCGCGCCGGTCCATTCCGGGCGCGCCGGGTGGGACGCCGGGAGCACGCGGCCCATACGCTGGGGCCATGGGAATCCTGCGCATCAGCGTCGATGACTCCGTCCGCGTGGACGCCAGCTCGGCACGCGTCCACGTCAGCGTCAAGGGCAGCTCCACTGTCTTCGGCAACGCCGCGACCAAGCAGGCCGCCGAGGTCCGCTCGCTCGTCGCGGCGTTGGCCGAGGCGGGGATCAGCGAGGACGCGATCGAGGTGACCGGGATCCGGCTGGACACCCGTTCCGGCGTGCTGGGCCGCAGCCTGGCCGAGTACCTGCTGGCGATCGCCGCGGAGACCAGCCAGCTGCCGGCGCTGCTGGGCGTGGTGGCAGCGCAGTCCAACCTGCAGTTGCGCGAGTTGGAGTGGGTCTTCGACTCCTTCGAGGCCAGCATCGACGCCACCGCGACGGCGCTGGCCAAGGCCAGGCGCAAGGCGGAGGCGGTGGCGGCGGCCGCCGGCACCGAGATCACGGGGATCGCCACCATCAGCGACTCGTGGAACCTGCCGTCGCCCCGGGTGGCGCTGGCCGCGGAGGACGCCGGGATGTACGCGATGAAGGCCGCGGCGCCGGTGGACCTCGGAGTCGAGCTGAACGCGACCCAGGAGCTCTTCGTCCATCTCACCGTGGACTTCGAGCTGGCCTCCTAAGGTGTAGCCATGCAGCGCATCTCAACGTTGAGGGTGGCGCCGCTGTGTCTGGGCGGGAATGTCTTCGGATGGACGGCGGACGCCAACGCGTCCGAGCAGATCCTTGACGCCTACTGCGACGGCGGCGGCAACTTCATCGACACCGCCGACTCCTACTCCACCTGGGTCCCCGGCCACACCGGGGGCGAGTCCGAGACCGTGATCGGCGGCTGGCTGCGCCACCGTGGCAACCGCGACAAGGTGGTGATCGCGACCAAGGTGGCCAAGCACCCGGTCCACCGCGGGTTGCGGCCCGCCAACCTCAAGATCTGCCTGGATGGCTCCCGGCGGCGCCTCGGGGTGGAGACCATCGACCTGTACTACGCCCACGACGACGACCCCGGCGTGCCGACCGCGGAGTGGGTGGGCGCCTTCGACACTATGGTCAGGCAGGGCGCGATCCGGCACTGGGGCCTGTCAAACTTCAGCGCCGGGCGGGTGGCGGAGGTGATCGAGGTTGCCAGTGCCGAAGGGCTGGAGTTGCCGGTCGCCGTCCAGCCGCACTACAACCTGCTGCACCGCAGCGACGTCGAGGACGGCGGGCTGCGTGACCTTGCGGTGGAGCGGCGGCTCGCGCTGGTGCCGTACTACGGGTTGGCGGCGGGGTTCCTGACCGGCAAGTACGCCCGCGACGAACTCGTGCACGGGCCGCGGGCGGCCCGGGTGAAGACCTTCGCCACCGAGGCAGGCTTCGCGGTGCTGGACGAGGTGCTGGCGGTCGCTGAGGAGGTGGGCGCCGAGCCCGCCACGGTCGCTCTGGCGTGGCTACGTCAGCAGCCGGCGGTGACCGTGCCGATCGCCAGCGTGAGCGATCCGGAACAGGTGCCCGCGCTGCTGGCGGCGATGACCCTCAAGCTCGGGCGCGCCCAGGTCAACCGGCTGAACCGGGTGTCGGCCGGGCTGTAGCAGAACGTCACGAGGGCCCCGTCCGCCGGTGCGGACGGGGCCCTCGTCGGTTCGTCAGGCGTCGGTCTCGACGGTGCCCTCGATCTGGTGCGGTGCGCCGGTGTGGGCGACCGCGATCTTGCGCGGCTTGGCCTCCTCGGCGACCGGGATGATCAGGCTCAGCACGCCGTCGCTGTAGTCGGCGGCGATCCGGTCGGACGCCACCCCGTAGCCCAGGGTCAGCTGGCGGGCGAAGGTGCCCGTCGGACGCTCGTGCACCAGCCACCGCTGCTCGCCCTCGCCGGACGGCGTCTTGCGCTCGGCGCGGATCGTGAGCGTGCGGTCCTCGACGTCGATGTCGATCGAGCCCGGGTCGACCCCGGGCAGATCGACCCGGACGATGAAGGCCTCGCCCTCGCGGTAGAGGTCCATCGGCATCGCCAGGGAGGCGGGGGTACGAGCGACATCCGCGAACCAGCGGTCCATCTCACGGAACGGATCGAAGGTACGTGCCATGGTTACTCACTCCTCTGTAGATCTCTTAGCACTCAGCTTGCATGAGTGCTAACAACACCCAGTCTGCATCGCATTCCCATCCAATTCAAGTGGGTTGAGCCGACTACGCTCAACTTGCGTCCGTGCCTCTCTCGCGCGGAGAGAACAGGTGGCCCGCAGCCCCTGCCGACCGCTTCGCGGATTCGTCCCTTAGGCTTCCAGCGTGGCTTCCCAGAAGGTCCCCCGTCCGCCCGTGCCCCACCCCTCGGGTGCCCGCCCGCCCGTCCTCGACCCGGCGCTGCTGCCCCGGCACGTGGCGATAGTGATGGACGGCAACGGGCGCTGGGCGAAAGCGCGCAAGCTGCCCCGCACCGAGGGCCACGCCCGCGGCGAGGATGCCCTCTTCGACGTCATCGAGGGCGCTATCGAGCTCGGCATCCCGTACCTGTCGGCCTATGCCTTCTCTACCGAGAACTGGCGCCGCTCCCCCGACGAGGTGCGCTGGCTGATGGGCTTCAACCGTGACGTGATCCACCGCCGCCGCGACCAGCTGGACGCGATGGGCGTCCGGATCCGGTGGGCGGGTCGCGCCCCGCGGCTGTGGAAGTCGGTGATCAGGGAGCTCCAGGAGGCCGAGGAGCAGAGCAGGGACAACACGGTGCTCACCCTGCAGTTCTGCGTCAACTACGGCGGCAGGGCCGAGATCACCGACGCCGCCCGCGCCATCGCCGAGGCCGCGGTCCGCGGCGAGCTGGACCCGTCCCGGCTCACCGAGGAACGGTTCCGCCACTTCCTCGACGAGCCGGGGATCCCCGACGTCGACCTGTTCGTCCGCTCCTCGGGGGAACAACGGACGTCGAACTTCCTGCTGTGGCAGTCGGCCTACGCCGAGCTGGTGTTCCTGGACACGCTGTGGCCCGACTTCGACCGCCGCGACCTGTGGCGGGCTGTCGAGGACTACGTGAAGCGCGACCGCCGCTACGGGGGCGCCCTGCCCAACCAGGTCTAGCGAGCACTCCCCAGTCCGCCGAAAGCTCCCCAAGCGGCCGAGCGCTCCCCCGCTGAGGAAGCCCTCGGCGGCGAGGGTAGCGCTCGCTGGCCGCGGCGCTCCTCAGTCGGTGCCGAAGTCGAAGGCAGCGCCCTCCTCGGCCTCGGCGATCGCTGTCGGCACCGCGGCTCCGCCGAGTTCGTTGATGGCCGACGCGGCACCCTGCTCGAGGGCGCCCACCAGGGCCGAGATGGCGCCGCCCACCATGCCCTGCCCCGCGTACTGCTCCAGACGGGTCCGGGAGTCCTCGATGTCGAGGTTGCGCATCGTGAGCTGGCCGATCCGGTCCAGCGGGCCGAACGCGGCGTCCTCCACGCGCTCCATCGACAGCCGTTCCGGGTGGTAGCTCAGGCTCGGGCCCTCGGTGTCCAGGATCGAGTAGTCGTCGCCTCGGCGCAGCCGCAGCGTCACCGTCCCGGTGACCGCGGAGCCCACCCAGCGCTGGATCGACTCGCGCAGCATCAGCGACTGCGGGTCGAGCCAGCGTCCCTCGTACATCAGCCGGCCGAGCTTGAGACCGAACGCCCGGTAGTTCTCCAGGGTGTCCTCGTTGTGGATGGCGCTGAGCAGCCGCTCGTAGGCGATGTGCAGCAGGGCCATGCCGGGGGCCTCGTAGATGCCGCGGCTCTTGGCCTCGATGATCCGGTTCTCGATCTGGTCGGACATCCCGAGGCCGTGGCGCCCACCGATCGCGTTGGCCTCGTAGACCAGGTCGACGGCGGTGCCGAAGGTCTTGCCGTTGAGCTCCACCGGCCGGCCCTGCTCGAACCGGACGGTGACGTCCTCTGTCGCGATCTCCACAGCCGGGTCCCAGAACCTGACCCCCATGATCGGCTCGACGATCTCGATGCCGACGTTGAGGTTCTCCAGCTCCTTCGCCTCGTGGGTGGCGCCCCAGATGTTGGCGTCGGTGGAGTAGGCCTTCTCCTTGGAATCACGGTAGGGCAGGTCCCGCTCGGTGAGCCATTGCGACATCTCGGCCCGGCCACCGAGCTCGGTCACGAAGGCCTGGTCCAGCCACGGCTTGTAGATCCGGAGCTTGGGGTTGGCCAGCAGTCCGTAGCGGTAGAACCGCTCGATGTCGTTGCCCTTGTAGGTGGAGCCGTCGCCCCAGACCCAGACGTCGTCCTCGCGCATGGCGCGCACAAGCAGCGTGCCGGTCACCGCGCGTCCGATCGGGGTGGTGTTGAAGTAGGCGCGGCCACCGGTACGGATGTGGAAGGCGCCGCAGGTGAGCGCGACAAGGCCTTCCTCCACCATCAGTTCACGGCAGTCCACCATCCGCGAGATCTCGGCGCCGTAGACCAGGGCGCGATCGGGCACCGACTCGATGTCCGGTTCGTCGTACTGGCCCAGGTTGCCGGTGTACGTGCAGGGGATCGCCCCCTTCTCACGCATCCACGCGACAGCGACGGACGTGTCGAGGCCGCCGGAGAAGGCGAGGCCGACGCGTTCGCCGACCGGGAGTTCGGTGAGGACCTTGGGCATGGTCGGATCCTATCGGGGGTTGGCGCTCGCCCCCGAACCGGGCCGCCCGC
>JAEYUH010000286.1 GCA_023432725.1 Actinomycetes bacterium
GGGCTGAACCCGGTGGTGGAGTGGTTCCACAACCGCGGCATCCGGCGCGGGATCGCCGTGCTGATCGTCGCGCTCGGCCTGCTCGCGGGCCTGGCCCTTGCCGGCTGGGCGGTCGTGCCGGTGGTCACAGACCAGGTCCAGAGGCTCAACGACATGGCGCCGGTCTACCTGGAGAACCTGCGCCAGAACCCGCAGATCGCGGCCTTCGACGCCCAGTTCCAGGTGATCGACAGGGTGGTCGACTTCCTGACCTCGGGCGAGCTGATCAGCAGCCTGTTCGGCGGCCTGCTCGGCGCCGGGCAGCTGGTGGCGAACGTCATCTTCTCGATCACCATCTCGATGGTGCTCACGCTCTACTTCCTGGTCTCGCTGCCGGTCATCAAGGAGGTCATCTACCAGCTGGCTCCCGCGTCCCGGCGCGCCCGCACCCGCTACCTGGCCACGGAGGTGTTCAAGCGGGTGGGTGGCTTCGTGTCCGGCATCTTCACCGTCGCCACCTTGTGGGTGGCGGTGTCCTTCCTGCTGCTCACCGGGATCGGGCTCACCCAGTACGCGGTCGCGCTCGCCGTGGTGGTCGGGCTGTTCGCCTTCATCCCGTTGGTCGGCACCACCATCGCCATCGTCATCGTCGCGATCGTCGCCTTCTCGTTCTCGGTGCCGGCCGGGTGGATCGCCCTGATCGCGCTGTTCGCCTACCAGCAGTTCGACGCCTACTTCATCCAGCCGAGGATCTTCGCCCGTTCGGTGCAGGTACCCGGCGTGCTGGTGATCCTCGGCGCGGTGTCCGGCGGCCTGCTGCTGGGCCTGGTCGGCGCCATCCTCGCGATCCCGACCATGGCGGCGCTGCTGCTGCTGTACCGCGAGGTCCTGGTCCCCCACCTCGACCGGACCTGACCCACCGGCGGTGGCGTCCTGGTGTGGGCGGAGGCCTATGCCAGGGGCCGCAGCCTGGGGCGTCCTTTCGATTTCGACACCCTCGAGATCGACGACCCGAGCCAGTTCGCGTTCGCGCTGGCGGGGTCGTCCGGCGAGCTGTGGATCAGCTTCAGCGGCGGGAGCACCGGCTTTCACACGAGCTTCGAGACCCCTGTGGACTTCCGCAGCAGCTCCGGCATGAGCGGCTCCTTCCACGAGGCGCCCACCCCCGTCGCGGCCGGCGAGTCGGTTCCCCTGCTGTGGCTGGTCCGCAACGAGGGGGACCGCGCGGACGGCCTGCCGGACGCCTTCGACCAGGAGCCGGTGGCCGCGGTTCGCGATCCTGCGACCTTCGCCGCCTACGACTACGCGCTCGTCATCTGGTGCACGTTCCAGGACTGAGCCGGCGTCAGAACAGCCGGTCCTCGGCGTTGTCGAGGCCGCGCAGCGCGTCGTAGTCGACCAGGACGCAGTCGATCCCCCTGGTGTCGGCCAGCACCCGCGCCTGCGGCTTGATCAGCTGCGCGGCGAAGACCCCGCGGACCGGCTTCATCAGCGGATCGGCATTCATCAACTCGAGGTAGCGGGCAAGCTGCTCGACACCGTCGATCTCGCCCCGTCGCTTCACCTCGACGGCGACGTAGGCTCCGCGGGTGTCGCGGCACAGCAGGTCTACCGGGCCGATCGGGGTCTGGTACTCGCGCTGCACCAGGGTCCAGCCCGGCCCGAAGGTGCCGGGGTTCTCGGCCAGCAGCGCTTGCAGGTGCGCTTCGACGCCGTCCTTCACCAGGCCGGGGTCCACCCCGAGCTCGTGAGTGGTGTCGTGGAAGACCTCCGCGATCGCGATCTGCAGCGTGTCGCCGTCGCCGTTGCGCACCTCCCAGACCTCGGTCAGGGCGTCCTCCTCGGCCGCCACCACTGCCTCCAGGTCGTCCGGTGGCTGACTGACGGTGATGGTACAGGGGGCGCTCATCCAGTTCAGCGGCTTGTACGCCCTGTCGTCGGCGTGGATCGAGACCGAGCCGTCCGCCTTCACCATGATCAGGCGGGTGGCCAGCGGCAGGTGGGCCGACAGGCGTCCTGCATAGTCGACCTGGCAGCGGGCTATCAGCAGACGCACCCGGACAAGCTACCCGATCATCGCGGGGTCCGCGCGCGGCCGGTGCACAGGGCGCGCCCGCCGCCTCGTCTACCCTTGTGCCATGGCCCGACGACCCTCCAAGCACGTGCGCCCGGCACGTCCGCTGAACTCCGGGTCGTTCGCCTCGGTCGCGGTGAAGTCCGACGGCGAGTGGATGGTGCAGACCATGCCCGTCGACAAGTCGATGAAGTCCTACAGCTGCCCCGGCTGCGGCCTGGCGGTCACCCCCGGGACGGCCCACGTCGTGGTCTGGCCGCGGGAACCCAGCATCGGGTCGACCTCTGCGGTGGCCGAGCGGCGCCACTGGCACACCTCCTGCTGGCAGCGGCGGCACTGATGGCGGGTCTGCGCACCGAGCTCGTCGGCCAGGGCAGGCCACGGTTCGCCTTCCTGCACGGGCTGTTCGGCCGCGGCCGGAACTGGTCGACGGTGGCGGCGGAGTTGGCCGCGCAGGGCTACCCTGCCGTGCTGTTCGACCTGCCGAACCATGCCCGCAGCCCGTGGACGGAGTCCTTCAGCTACCAGCAGATGGCCGACGCGGTCGGTGACGAGCTTGACCTCAAGCTGGGGTCGGCGGCGAGCATCATCGTGGTCGGCCATTCGATGGGCGGGAAGGTGGCGATGCTGCTGGCGCTGACCCGTCCCACCCTGGTTGACGGCCTCGCCGTGATCGACATCGCACCGGCCAACTCCGCCGGCGCCGACGACTTCGACGCGCTCGCCTCCGCGCTGCTCTCGGTGGACCTGTCCGTCGTCCGTTCGCGCGGTGAGGTGGATGCGGCGCTGGCCGGGAGGATCCCGGACGCGGGGACCCGTCAGTTCCTGATGCAGAACCTGAGGGCGCGTCCACGCTGGCACTGGCAGCCCAACCTCGAGTTGCTGCGCGACAGCCTGGCCGACGTCGAGGCGTGGCCAGACCCGGGTCGGCTGAGCTATCCGGGCCCGGTCCGCTGGATCCGTGGCGAGCGTTCACGCTATGTCCAGCCCGATCACCTGCCCGCGATGCAGGCGCTGTTCCCGGCTGTCGAGCTGCGCACCGTCGCCAGGGCGGGCCACTGGGTGCACGCCGATGATCCCGAAGCGGTGGTGTCAGAACTGCTCGAGCTCGCCGGTCAGGTGGACTCGGCGCGGTGAGCGGCGGCGACCCCCTCGACGCGGCCTCCGACGAGCTGTACGCGGGGGCTCCTGCCGAGTTCGTAGCCCGAAGGGACGCCCTCGCTGCCGAGGCGAGAAGCCGGGGTGACCGCGATCTGGCCGCCGCGCTGAAGGGACTGCGCAGGCCCAGCGTCGGCGCCTGGTACCTCAACACGGCCGCCAGGTCCGGCCTGGTCTCGCTGCGCGAGCTGCTCAAGCTGGGTGAGGAACTCCGGCAGGCTCAGTCGGCCGGTGACCTGGCGGCGCTGCGCGATCTGGCGGCCCGGCGCGGCCCGCTGGTGAACCGGGTGCTGCGCGATCTCACCGGCCACCTGACCGAGCTGGGCACCACTGCCACCCCGGCGGGGCTGGACGAGGTGCGCCGCACCCTGGCGGCCGCGCTGGCCGAGCCGGAGGTGGCCGAACTGGTCCGCCGGGGCCGGCTGGACAGGGCACACGACTACAGCGGGTTCGGCCCCGTCGTCCCGGTCGCCGAGCCCTTCCAGTCCACGCCGTCGCCAACTGCTACCGAAACCGCGGACCCCGACAAGGCGGCACGGGCGGAGGCTGCCAATGCCCTCGCGCAGGCCCAGGCCTCGCTGGCGGCGGCCAGCGGCGACCTCGCCGACCAGCGGGCCGCCCTGGCACAGGCCAGGACGCGGGCCGCCGAGCTCGAGGCAGCCCTTCAACAGGCGACGGCCGAGGTCGCGCAACGGGAGACGTCGGTAGCCGTGGCCGCAGAGCGGGAACGCCTCGCCGACGAGGCACTCGACCGGGCCAGACAGGCGCTGGCCCGGTTCGGGCAGTGACTCAGGCGGTGATCGAGTCGATCTGGGCCGGCAGCAGCGGCTTCCCGCCCCCGACGGCGCCGAAGGAACCGTCGTGGCCGCCGGCGGCGATCTGCGTCGCGAGGTCGATCCCGGCCTGGTCGGTGGTACCGAAGACCGTGTACAGCGGCGGCAGCGGGGTTTCCGCGAAGACGATGAAGAACTGCGAGCCGCCCGAGTTGGGCTGGCCGGTGTTCGCCATCGCGAGCGCGCCGGCGGGGTACCCGGTGATGCCCTCGAACTCGTCGGGAATGGTGTAGCCGGGGCCGCCGGAACCGGTGCCGCTGGGGTCCCCGCACTGCAGCACGAAGATGCCCTGGTCCACGACCCGGTGGCAGGCGGTGTCGTCGAAGAACCCCTGCTGGGCGAGCGAGACG
>JAEYUH010000161.1 GCA_023432725.1 Actinomycetes bacterium
CCCACCACGTCAGGACGAGCAGGCCGATAGCGATCAGGGTCAGCACGTTCACGCCGGTGGTCATCGCCCGCAGGATGCCGGCGAGGTCGGCCACCAGCCAGGTGCCGGACCGCTCGAGTTGCAGCAGCGGCTCCCCCAGCCCTGGGACGCTGAGGTCGGGCAGCTTGGCCAGGGGTGGCGACTGGGTGGGTCCGCCGCCGGGCAGCCCACTGAACGTGCGGGCCGCCAGGTAGGCGCCGGCACCGGCGCCCAGCAGGTTCACCGCGACACCGGAGACGATGTGGTCGACGCCGAACACGACAGTGGCAAGGGCGTGGACGGCACCGCCCAGCATTCCCATGGCTGCCGCACCGAGGATGCCCGCCCACGGCCCGTAGTGGAAGCCGAAGAAGCCGGCCCCCCAGGTACCGAGGATCATCATGCCCTCGAGGCCGATGTTGACCACGCCGGCCCGCTCCGACCACAACCCGCCAAGGCCGGCCAGCGCGAGCGGTACCGCCAGGCCGATGGCTGCGGCCAGCGCCCCCGAGGAGACCATGTCGTTGGCCCCGGTCAGGACGCGGACCGTGGCGACCACCAGCAGGGAGCCGATGATCATCGACGGCCAGTACCACCGCGGCCGGTGGCGCCGGACCGGGGGAAGCGTCTGGGACAGTCCGCCGGCGACGCCGAGGTCGGCGCTCATGCCGCCACCTCCTCGGAGGTCCGGGACTGGGCTGCGAGTTCGCGAGCCACCCGGCGCTGCTCGATGGTCTGCTCGGCCCTGCGGACCAGCTCGTAGGCGACCACGACGCTCAGCACGATGATCCCCTGGATCACCAGCACGAGCCGGTCGGAGACACCGGCGCCGATCTGCAGGCCGTTGCTGAGCTGGTTGAGGTAGCCCCACAGCACGGCGGCGATGGCCATCCCGATGGCGTTGTTGCGTCCCAGCAGGGCGACCGCGATCCCGGCGAACCCGAGTCCCGCCTGGAAGGTGTCGCCGTAGGCGTAGTCCTGGCCGAACAGCAGCGGCATGCCGACCAGGCCCGCCACGGCGCCCGACATCACCATCGAGATGACCACCATCCGCTTCACCCGCACCCCGCTGGCCAGGGCCGCGGACTCCGAGGCGCCGGCTGCCCGCAGATCGAAGCCGAACCGGGTCTTGCCGACGATGAACCAGTAGGCGATGCCGACAAGGATCGCCAGGACTATCAGCCCGTAGATCTTGTTGGGAGTGTTCAGGAAGCTGTCCACAGGGATGCCGGGGACTCGTGAGCTCTCCGGGATCGGCTGGGTGCTGGTGACGTTGCTGCCCTCGATCTTGACCGCTGTCTGGCGCAGGAAGTAGGCGACAAGGTAGGTGGCGATGTAGTTCAGCATGATCGTCGAGATCACCTCGGAGACGCCACGACCCACCTTGAGGACGCCGGCGATCAGCGACCACAGGGCGCCGGTGACCATCGCGACCAGGATCGAGACGATGATGTTCAGCCAGCCCGGGAGGAACGCCTGGCCGGCGAACAGCGCCGCGGCGAACGAGGCGACCCGGTACTGACCGTCGACACCGATGTTGAACAGGTTCATCCGGAAGCCGATCGCCACCGCGACCGCGGACAGGTAGAGGACTGTCGCCTCGTTGATGATCGCCACCACCTGGCGGGGTAGCGGAACCTTGAACAGCACAGCCCACACGTCGAGCACCGGATCGCCGGCAGCCAGCAGGATCACCGTGGTGAGCGCGAGGGCGGACACCATCGCGACCACCGGTGCCGCCGCGCCGAGCGCGATCCGGGTCCAGTCGAACCGTTTCATGCCTCCACCTCGGTTCCGCTCGTTGCCCGCCGGGGTGCCGCGGCCGGTTCCTCGTTACTCGCTCCCGTCATCGCCGCGCCCAGTTCCTCGCGGGTCACGGTGTCGGGGTCGAAGCTGGCGGCGATCCGGCCGCGCAGGATGACGTGCAGGGTGTCGGACAGGCCGACGAGCTCCTCGAGATCGGCCGAGATCAGCAGGACCCCCATCCCGGCTCGGCGGGCCTCCTTGATCAGGTCCCAGATGGCTGCCTGCGCCCCGACATCGACCCCACGGGTCGGGTGGGCTGCCAGCAGCACGCGCGGGGTATGGCTCATCTCGCGACCCACGATCAGCTTCTGCTGGTTGCCGCCGGACAGCGAGCCCGCGGTGACATGGATCGACGGGGTGCGGACGTCGTACTCCGCGACGATCTGGGTGGTGCTCTTCTGCGCCCCTGCCGCGTCGATCAGGGGACCCTTGCTGCCGGGAGCCTGGGTCTGGTGGCCGAGGATGACGTTCTCCCACAGCGGCGCTTCGAGCAGCAGGCCGTGGCGGTGGCGGTCCTCGGGGATGAATCCGACGCCTGCCTCCCTGACCCGGCGGGTGTCCCAGCTGGTGATGTCCTCGCCGTCGAGCAGGATCACTCCCGAGCTGGGTCGGCGCATGCCCATCACGACGTCGACCAGCTGGGCCTGGCCGTTGCCCTCGACCCCTGCGATCCCGACCACCTCACCCGCGTGGACGACGATGTCGATGTCGTCGAGCTGGCGTGGCCCGCCGGGCGTCGCCAGGCCGACCCCGCGGAACTCGAGCACGGTGGTGTCGGTGACCGTCGACTCCTCGGTCGCCGGGGTGGGCAGTTCGGAGCCGACCATCAGTTCGGCGAGTTGCCGCGCGGTGACCTGTCCCGGGTCGACAGCGGCGACGGTGGTGCCGCGGCGGATCACGGTGATGTCGTCGGCGACGCTCAGCACCTCGTCGAGCTTGTGCGAGATGAAGATCACCGTCAGGCCCTCGGCCTTCAGTTCCTTGAGGTGGCCGAAGAGGTCGGTCACCTCCTGCGGCACGAGGACGGCCGTCGGTTCGTCGAGGATGAGGATGCGCGCACCCCGGTAGAGCACCTTGAGGATCTCGATCCGCTGCCGGTCGCCGACCCCGAGGTCGGCCACCAGCGCATCGGGGTCGATGGCCATGCCGTACTCGTGGCCGATCTCACGGATCCTGCTGCGGGCGCGCTCCCCGATGCCGTGGAGCTTCTCGGCTCCCAACACGACGTTCTCGAGGACGGTGAGGTTGTCGGCCAGCATGAAGTGCTGGAACACCATCCCGATGCCCGCCTGGATCGCCCGCTGGGGACTGGTCAGGACGGTCTCGACGCCGTTGACCCTGATGGTTCCCTCGTCGGGCAGCTGGACGCCGTAGAGGATCTTCATCAGCGTCGACTTGCCGGCGCCGTTCTCGCCCACTATCGCGTGGATGGTGCCGCGCCGCACGGCGAGTGAGATGTCCTTGTTGGCGACGACTCCGGGGAACCGCTTGGTGATGCCCTGCAGTTCCACAGCCAGTGGTTCGCTCGAGTTCACCTCGGCACTGGACATGAACGCTCCCTGATCGACCCCCGCAGCCGCGGGGGGTGTGACGGCACTCTAGCGCCAAGACCGGCTCCTCCGGGATGCGGCGGTGCCGCAAACCGGAGGAGCCGGGAGGTTGGCCGGCGTGGGCCGGAGCCCACGCCGTCGGTCGTCAGGAGACCGTGTCGGGAACGACGATCGAGCCGGCGATGATCTGGTCGCGCAGCGCGTCCAGGTCGGCCTTGATGTCGTCCACGTTGCCGCCGGTGGTGGAGTAGCCCACACCGTCAGCCTTGAGGTCGAAGACCTTCGGGCCCGCCTGGAAGGCGCCGTCGTGCACGGACTTGATGAAGTCGTACACGCCGACATCCACGCGCTTCAGCATCGAGGTGAGGATGACGCTGCGAACGTCCTCGGCGGCGGTCAGGGCCTGGTCGGAGTCGACACCGATGGCCCAGCCACCGGCCTCCTTGGCGGCGGTGAAGACGCCGCCACCCGAGCCACCCGCGGCGTGGTACACGATGTCCGCGCCGGCCTGGAACATGCCGTCAGCGGCGGTCTTGCCCTTGGCCGGGTCACCGAAGCCGCTGAAGTCCGGGGGCTGGGTGAGGTAGGTGGAGTCGATCTTGATGTCGGCCTTGACAGCCTTGGCCCCGGCCTCGTAGCCGGCCTGGAACTTCTTGATCAGGTCGGTCTCGACGCCACCGACGAAGCCGATGTGCCCGGTCTTGGACTTCATGGCAGCGGCAGCGCCGACCAGGAAGGAACCCTCGTGCTCGGCGAACACGATGTTCATGATGTTCTCACCGGTCGAGGCCTCCGAGGCGTCGTCCACGATGGCGAACTTGACGTCGGGGTTGGCCTTGGCGACCTCGCCGACGGAGTTGGCGTAGGCGAAGCCGACGGCCACGATGTTGGTGAAGCCGGCGTCGATCAGCTGCTGGAGCCGCTCGGTGCGGGCCGACTCGGCCTCACCGGCAACGGCGGCGACGTCCATCGCCTCGACACCGAACTCGCTGGCGGCCTTGTCCAGGCCGGCTGCGGCGGAGTCGTTGAAGGACTGGTCACCACGACCGCCGACATCGAAGGCCATACCGACCTTGATCTTGGCCTCGGGCGCCGGGGCCTCGGAGGTGGCGCCGCCGGTGGTGGTGGTGGGCGCGGGGGAAGCTGCTGGTGTGCCCGCACAGCCAGCCAGACTCAGGGTGGCTGCGGTGGCTGCCGCGATAGCGATCTTCATCACCTGTCGCACGAATGTCTCCTTTGGAACGAGAGTGCGGAGTTGTGCCCCGCGCGAGGAACTTTATCCCTCTGCGGGGAATCCCACCTGCCGGGAGGGCCCGATGCAACCAACCGTTATCCAAAAGTAAGGTCCGGGCGCCTCCGGCTCTCCATCCGCCACCTTCGCCGTGTGGGGAATTGCGCCCGCCGTCAGCGGTAGGCTGACTCTGTGGACGCATTGCAACTCGCCGTCGACGCCGAGGCGATCCTCACCAGCCCGGCGCTCGGGTACGACCAGAAGCTCCGGCAGCTCGCCGGCCTCGCCACCAGCGCACTCCCCTACCCCGCGTTGTCACCCCAGGCCCGGCAGGCCCTGGCCGAACGCGTGATCTGCGACATGTACGAGGGGCATCGCCCCTTCACGCCGCGCTACGTGCTGCCGGACTACGCCAAAGCGCTGCGCCAGGGCGTCCGGCACCTCGAACTCGAACCGCCGGCCGACCTCGACGACGCGCTGAGCTTCCTCACCGTCCTGTACGGCCACGTCCCCTCGGTCACCACCTACCCCGTCTACCTCGGCGACCTGGACAGCCTGCTCGAGCCCTACGTGCCCGCGTCCATGAAGGACGAGGAACTGGACGCGCGGCTGCGCAGGTTCTGGCTCCAGCTCGACAGGTTGCTCCCCGACGCCTTTGTGCACGCCAACCTCGGCCCGCGCGACGGCAGGGTGGTGCGCTCGATCCTGCGCGTGGAGCGGTCGCTGCGCCAGGTGGTGCCGAACCTGACCCTCAAGGTCGACCCCGGGCTGACCCCCGACGACCTCGTGCTGGACGCGGTGAGGACCGTCTTCGAGACCGGCAAGCCGCACTTCGCCAACCACCCGATGATGGTCGCCGACCACGGCGAGGAGTACGCAGTGGTGAGCTGCTACAACTCGCTGAAGGTGCGCGGCGGCGCCCACTCGCTGGTCCGGCTCAACCTCAAGGAGGCGGCGCTGCGCCACACCGGCGACGCGGCGTCCTTCCTCGCCGACGCGCTGCCGCACTGGGTGGAGCTGACCTGCGAACTGGGCGAGGCGCGGATCCGCTCCCTCGTGGAGCAGCAGGGCTTCTTCGACCACCACTTCCTGGCCACCGAGGGCCTGGTCGACCTGGACAGGTTCTCGCTGATGTTCGGTGTCTTCGGGCTGGCGGAGGCGACGAACCTGCTGCTCGAGCGGGCAGAGACTCCGGGCCGCTACGGCCACGACGAGACGGCGAACTCCCTCGCCCTGCAGCTCACCACCCGCCTGGCCGAACTGGTGGCGCGGCGTCCGCTGCCGTACTGCGACGGGGGCGGTGGCTACGCCTACCTGCACTCCCAAAGCGGGATCGACCTCGACCTGGACGTCACCGCGGGGACCCGGATCCCGATCGGCGAGGAGCCGGGGATGCGTGCCCATATCGCGGTGTGCGCGCCGCACCACAAGCTGTTCCCGGCCGGGATCTCCGACATCTTCCACGTCGACGACACCGCGGTCGGCAACCCGCAGGCGATGGTGGACATCATCAAGGGGGCGCTCCGGGCAGGGATGCGCGACTTCACCTTCAACCTCGACTCCAACGAGTTCATCAGGATCACCGGCTATCTGGTGCGCAAGTCCGACCTCGTGGGGATCGACGAGCACGGCGCGCGGCATTCCAGCGACTACCTCGCGGCGACCGCGGAGCAGAACCACACAGTGACCACGCGGGCCGTCAAGCGCGTCACGGCGGTCGAACTCGCGCCCGCGGGCCGTGGCTGACCAGAGCGCCGTGCTGGCACGGGCGCGCCGTGCCCTGGTGACCGACTGGATCGAGTTCTCGGCGGTGGACGGTCCCGGCAACCGGTTCGTGCTGTTCCTGCAGGGCTGCACCTTCGACTGCCTGGCCTGCCACAACCCGTACACCATCAACCCGTGCATCGACTGCCTTGAGTGCGTGGCGACCTGCAGCTCGGGTGCCCTCGGGGTGGACGCCGACGGCCGGATCACCTGGGACCAGGCGCGATGCAGCGGCACCGACGCGTGCCTGGCCACCTGTCGCTACGACTCCACCCCGAAGGCTCGCCGGTTCGAGGTCGAGGAGGCCCTGACGCTGATCCGCCCGTCCGCGCCGTTCCTGTCCGGAATCACCGTCTCGGGCGGGGAGGCCACCCGTCAGGCGGTCTTCCTTCGCGAGCTCTTCCTCGCCGTCAAGGCCGACCCCGAGCTTCGCGGCCTGACCTGCTTCGTCGACACCAACGGCGACGTCAACGCCCCGATCTGGGACGTCGTCCTCGGCCCGGTCATGGACGCCGCGATGGTCGACCTGAAGTGCCTGGACAACGACATCCACCGTCTGCTCACCGGCGTCGACAACACCAAGGTGCTGGCGACGATCCGCAACCTGGCCCGGCGCGGGAAGCTGTACGAGGTGCGGCTGCTGATGCTGCCGGGCCACAACGACGCCGACGCCCTGGTCAGCCGGACCGGGGCCTGGCTGGCGGGGGTGGACCCGCGGCTGCGGGTGAAGGTGATCGGCTACCGCCACCACGGTGTCCGTCCGAGCCCCGTCCCGCTGGTGGAGCCGACGCCCGAGCAGCTGGCCCACTACCGCGACCTGCTCGCCGCCGAGGGCGACTTCGAGCTCGTCCTGGTCTGAGCCCGTCCACCTTCTGCCAGATAGCCGCGCCGGCCGACAGCTACGTCAGCCAGGCCACGCAGGTGACAGAAGTTGGCGGGACGAGGTCCGTCCCCGGCAGAAGTGGGATCAGCCGATCGGGGGGCCCTGGGGTTCGGGGACGGGTGTGCGGTCACCCGCCCTGGCGGCCAGGTCGGCGTAGAACGCGGCGAGGATCTGCTCGGCGGCCTCGAGGGCGGAGAGCTCGCC
>JAEYUH010000163.1 GCA_023432725.1 Actinomycetes bacterium
GGCTGCAGGCGGTCGAGACCGGGATCAACGATCTGGTCTTCGTCGGCATCGCGGTGGCCTTCTTGTGGCTGCTGCCGGCCCACCTGGAGCGACGCGGGGTGCTCGCTGACCTGCACCGGCTGCGGTCCCTGGCCCACGTGATCGACATGCACCAGCTCACCAAGGACCCCGAGCGGTTCTCGACGGCCTTCCGTCCCACCTCGCAGACCGTCGACCTGCAGATGACGCCGATCGAGATGGCCACCTACCTCGACTACTGCTCGGAACTGCTGTCGCTGGTCGCCAAGACCGCAGCGCTGTACGCCGAGCGGACCACCGACCCTGCGGTGCTGGCGATCATCTCCGACATCGAGAACCTGACCAACGGGATGTCCCGCAAGATCTGGCAGAAGCTGGCCCTGCTTCCCCGTCCGGCTGACCAGGTGGGCCAACCCCGCACCGACGCGTGACGGCGGCCCGCCGGGTGGGCGCGCGGATTAGGGCCGCCGGTGCCCGGTGTGGCAAACTTGGAGATCGCGTGCCGTGTGTCGCCCCTGCCACAGGGGGAAGGCGTCCCGGCCGGCAACCTGAACAACTTCCACGAGTGACCTGTGGCACTGGCGAGGACAGATCTGATGAACAAGCTGGTAGCAGAGATCGGGCAGTCCGCCCTGCGCGACGACATGCCCGACTTCCGTCCCGGTGACCAGGTGAAGGTGCACGTGCGCGTCATCGAGGGTAACCGCTCCCGGATCCAGGTCTTCGCCGGCGCCGTGATCGCCCGCAACGGCTCGGGCATCACCGAGGCCTTCACCGTGCGCAAGGTGTCCTTCGGCACCGGTGTCGAGCGCACCTTCCCGCTGCACTCGCCGATCATCGAGAAGATCGAGATCGAGCGTCGCGGCGACGTCCGGCGCGCCAAGCTCTACTACCTGCGCGGCCTGCGCGGCAAGGCCGCCAAGATCAAGGAGAAGCGCGACCGCTGATCCGGCCGACGCCCAGCGAACAACCAGGTGAGGGGATCCGGTGAGCCGGTCGGCTGATGCGGTCCCGCCCAAAGCCGGGAACCGCGGGTGGGCCATCGTGGGGTCGTGGCTGCGCGAGATCGCCATCGTGGTGGTCGGTGCGCTGATCGCGTCCACCCTGCTGCGCGTCTTCGTCGCTCAGATGTTCGTGATCCCGTCCGGGTCGATGGAGAACACCCTCCAGATCCGCGACAGGGTGGCCGTCCAGAAGATAGTCGGCTTCGAGCGCGGCGACATCGTCGTGTTCCGCGACACCCTCGCCTGGCTGGCGCCCGCCGCTGAAGAGGACGACCCCGTCCGCCGGGCCCTGATCTTCGTCGGGCTGGCCCCCGACGAGAGCACCAACCACCTGATCAAGCGGGTGGTAGGGGTGGCCGGTGACACAGTGGCCTGCTGCGACGCGCAGGGACGCGTGACCGTCAACGGCGTGGCCCTCAACGAGGGTGCCTACCTCTTCACCGACCCGTCGACCGGCCGACAGGTGGACCCGTCCTCGGTGGCCTTCGACGTGGTGGTGCCCGCCGGCACCGTGTTCGTGATGGGTGATCACCGCAACAACTCCCAGGACTCCCGCTGCCACCTCAGCGACGACATCGAAGGGTCGCCGGCCGGCACCGGCGCGTTCATCCCGACCACGAACATCGTCGGGACGGCGATCGCCGTGGTGTTCCCGTTCGACAGGATGCAGGCGCTCAACCGGCCCGGCACCTACGGTGGGGTTCCCCCGGGCGACTCGCCGCCCGCCGAGCCGGTCCTGAACGGGCCGCCAGTCGTCTGCTGAGGCCACAATGGGGGTTGTGGTGAGGCGCGACTCCGGGCTGTACGGCTACGAACGGTCGCTGCGGCGCGCAGGGTTCGACCTGGTCGCCGGAGTGGACGAGGCCGGGCGCGGCGCCTGTGCCGGGCCGCTGGTCTCCGCGGCCGTGATCCTGCGGCCGTCCACCCGGATCGAAGGGCTCGCCGACTCCAAACTGCTCACCGCCAGGCAGCGGGAACGGATCTACCGCGAGGTGGTGGCCCGCGCGCTGGCCTGGACCGTGGTGGCCGTGGAACCGGGGGAGTGCGACACCCTGGGCATGCACTGGGCCAACCTCGCCGCGCTCCGCCGGGCTGCGCTGCGCCTGGCGGCGGCACCGGACTTCGTGCTCACCGACGGCTTCGCGGTGGACGGGCTGGGGGTCCCGAGCCTTGCGGTGTGGAAGGGCGACCGGGTGGCAGCGTGCGTCGCCGCCGCGTCCGTCGTGGCAAAGGTGACAAGGGACCGGCTGATGACCGCCGCGCACGAGACCTACCCCGCCTACGCCTTCGATGTCCACAAGGGTTATTGCACGGGCCTGCACCAGTCCCGGCTCGACGAGCACGGCCCCAGCCCCATCCATCGCTGGTGCTTCGACAACGTCCGGCGAGCCGCTAAGGTGAAGGTGCCATGAGCGCCGACGACCTTGAGCAGTATGAATCCGAGCTGGAACTCCAGCTCTACCGCGAGTACAAGGATGTCGTCGGCATCTTCACCTACGCGGTCGAGACCGAGCGGCGCTTCTACCTGTGCAACGCGGTCGACCTGAAGGTGCGCACCGAGGGTGGCGACGTCTACTACGAGGTCTCGATGGGCGACGCCTGGGTGTGGGACATGTATCGTCCCGCCCGGTTCGTGAAGAGCGCCAAGGTGCTCACCTTCCGCGACGTCTCGATCGAGGAGATCGCCCACTCCGACCTGAAGGTGCCCGAGAACCTCTAGCCCCTGTGGACGGCCGTCCGCGTGCCGGTCACGTTGTCCACAGCGTCGCCGATTCGTTGGTCCAGCCGTCAGGATCCGCCCAGACTCCCGGGCGGAGGTGCGCTGTGGGACGAGACGAGGTGTGGCGGGCGGGCGAGGACCTGGCGGCGAGCTACCTGACCGGGCTGGGGTGGCGGATCCTTGACCGGAACTGGCGGTGCCCGGCCGGCGAACTGGACATCATCGCGGTCGAGCCGGGGCCACCAGAGGTGGTGGTGTTCTGCGAGGTGAAGAGCCGTCGCGGGCTCGGCTTCGGACCTCCGCTGGAAGCGATCACCGCCGCCAAGCAGCGCAAGCTGCGCGACCTGGCGGTGCTGTGGCTGCGGTCCCAGCCGCGACCGGTGCCACGGTTCCGGATCGACGGGCTCGGCGTGCTGCTGCCCAGCGGCGGCCCCCGCCGGATCACCCATGTCAGGGGGATCGGCCAGTGAGGGCGGCCAGGGCGTGGTCGGTCGCTCTGATCGGCATGACCGGAGCGATGGTCGAGGTCGAGGCGGCGATCGGCAGCGGCCTGCCCCGGATCATCCTCGTCGGGTTGCCGGACGCCTCGCTGTACGAGGCCCGCGACCGCTGCCGGGCGGCCATGGCCTCGGCGGGGCTGGGCTGGCCCCCCGACCCGGTCACCATCAACCTGTCACCCGCCACCTTGCCGAAGGCCGGCTCCCACTACGACCTCAGCATCGTCGCCGCGGTCGGAGCGGCCAGCGGGGCGTGCGAACCGTCCGCGCTGGAGGGCAGGGCGTTGTTCGGCGAGCTGGGTCTCGACGGCCGGGTGCGCACCGTGCGCGGGCTGCTGCCCGCCGTCCTGGCCGCCGTCCGCCACGGCTTCACCCGGGTGGTGGTGCCGGCCGCCCAACTCAGGGAGGCTGCGCTGGTGGAGGGGGCCGCCGTCACGGGGGTCGCCGACCTGGTGGAGCTGTTCGAGGTGCTGCGCGGTGGTCCCGGCAGCCAGCCGCCACCCGAACCCGAGGGCGTGATCGAGCGGGCCGCGCCCCGCGACCTGCGCGATGTGGCCGGCCAGCTGGAGGCGAAGTGGGCGCTCGAGGTCGCCGCGGCGGGACGCCACCACATCTTCCTGCACGGCCCGCCGGGGGTGGGGAAGACCCTGCTGGCCGAGCGGCTGCCGGGGATCCTGCCGGACCTCGACCTGTCGGAGTCGCTCGAGGTGTCCGCTATCCACTCCCTGGCGGGGGTACCGCTGACCGGCCTGGTGCGGCGTCCTCCCTACGCCGACCCGCACCACTCGGCGTCGATGGCGGCCCTGGTGGGTGGCGGTGCCCGGATCGCGCTGCCCGGCGCGGTGTCGAGGGCGCACCGCGGGGTGCTCTTCCTCGACGAGGCGCCGGAGTTCCGTCCCCAGGTGATGGAGGCGCTCCGGGTACCGCTGGAGTCGGGGCGGATCGTGCTCGGCAGGGCGCTGGCGACGACCAGCTACCCGGCCAGCTTCCAGCTTGTGCTGGCCGCCAACCCGTGCCCCTGCGGCCAGTTCGGCACCCCCGGCGCGGAGTGCCGTTGCCCGCCCCAGGAGGTCCGTCGCTACGCCCGCCGGGTGTCGGGTCCGGTGCTCGACAGGGTAGACATCCACCAGCATCTGCGCCCGTTGCGCCGCTCCTTCCTCAAGGCGGCCCTCGAAGCGGCCGAGCCCACCGCCGTGGTCGCCGAGCGGGTGCGCGCCGCCAGGGACAGGCAGACCCACCGGCTGGCTCCGGCGGGCTGGCGGACCAACGGCGAGGTGCCTGGGCCGGCGCTGCGACGCCAGTTCCCGCTGCCGCTCGGCATCGAGCTGCTCGATGACGCCGTCGCCCGCGGGCTGTTGTCGGCGCGCGGTGTGGACAAGGTGCTGCGGCTGGCGTGGACGATCTGCGACCTGGCGGGCGCGGCCCGTCCCTCGGTGGACCACCTGCACACGGCCCTGGCGCTGCGTCGCGGGGAGGAGCAGGGGGAGAGGAGAGCTGTATGAGCGAGCGGGAGGCCCGGCAGGCGCTGGCCTGCGTCGTCGAGCCCGCCACCCCACAGGTCGCGGAGGCGGTGGCAGAGTTCGGCGCCGAAGCGGTCTGGAGGCGCCTGCTCGACCGGCCCGGCGACACGCCGCTGTCCCTGCGGGCCCGCGAGTACCGGGCGGAGGCGGTGGCGGCCAGGGCAGCCGCGGCAGGGATGCGCTTCGTGGTGCCCGGTGACCACGAATGGCCCGCCGGGGCGGACGACCTCACCGGTTGCGAGCAGGTCAACGAGATGACAGGGGCACCGCTCGGGCTGTGGCTCCGAGGGGCGGGCGACCTCGCCGCCCTCACCGGGCGGTCGGTCTCCATCGTGGGGTCACGCGCCTGCACCGCGTACGGCGAGACGGTGGCCGGTGACCTCGCCGCCGAACTGGGGGAGGCGGGCTACGCCACCGTCTCCGGCGGGGCCTTCGGGATCGACGCCGCCGCCCACCGCGGCTGCCTCGCCAGCCGCACCCCCACCGTCGTCGTGCTGGCCGGTGGTCTGGACGAGGCCTATCCGCCCGCCCACCGTCCCCTGTTCGAGCGGATCGCCGAACAGGGAGTGCTGGTCTCCGAGCTGCCGCCGGGTCAGCACCCGACCAGGGTGCGCTTCCTGGGCCGCAACCGGCTGATCGCCGCGCTCGGCCAGGGCACGATCCTTGTCGAGGCCGCAGTCCGGTCGGGGGCGCGGAACACCGTCACCTGGGCGAACTGCCTCGGCCGGGTGGTGATGGCGGTGCCGGGGCCGGTGACCAGCGCGCTGTCCTACACCCCCCACCGGCTGGTCCGCGAGGCGGAGGCCGTGCTGGTGACCAGAGCCCAGGAGGTCCTCGAACTGCTCGGGCCGCTCGGCCAGGCAGTGACCAGACCGCCGGCAGGGCGGCGCCTCACCGACGACCTGAGCCCGGACGCGCTGCGGGTCTTCGAGGCGATCCCGGCCCGGGGCGGCCTCTCGGCGGGGGAGGTGTCGCTGCGCTCCGGGGTGCCGCTGGCCGCCTGCCTCGGTCTGCTCGATCGGCTGGCTGACCAGGGCCTCGTCGTGCAGGACGCCCGGTGGGAGTGGCGGCTGCCGCCCCGCCGTCCCGTCGCCGAGCAGCTCCCGCTGGTCTAGCCTGGGCACTCGTGCTCGTCACGGCGACTGCGCAGCGGACGTCCGCACGGTAGGTTGCCGCCAGGGGTCCGCAACGCAGGCGGGCGCTGCGGCGTGAAAGGGTCATGATGAGCGCGTCTGGAGCTCGTGCGGGCCGCCTGGCGGCCGCCCTGGTAGCTATCCTCGGCCTGCTGTTCGCGGCGGGCTGTGCGGCAGGGTCGACAGCTGGGGGCGACCGTGCGCCCGCCGGCGCCCCCGACCAGCCCGGCGAGGCACCGATGCCCGCCGACGGCGGTGCCCCTCAGGCGCCGAACCTGCCGGGGGAGCGGAAGCTGGCCCGGTCGGCGACGGTGTTGCTCGAGGTCGCCGACGTGGAGCGCGCGGCGGCGGAGTTGCGCCGCCTCGCCCTCGTCCTTGGCGGCATGGTGACTTCTGAGATGGTCTCGCTGCCGACCGACAGCATGCCGCGGGAGTACGACACGTCCCACCTGGTGCTCAGCGTCCCGGCAGACCGGCTGGAGGAGACGTTGACGATGATCGCGGGGCTCGGTGAGGTGCGCTCTCGCACGATCGAGTCGGTCGACGTCACCGATGCCGTGGTGGACGTGGATTCGCGGGTCAAGACGATGCGCGAGTCGATAGCCCGGCTGCAGGAACTCATGCGTCGGGCGGGCTCGGTGGGCGACATCGCGCAGGTCGAGAGCGAGCTCACCCAGCGGCAGTCCGAGCTCGAGGCGCTGCTGGCGCAACAGGCTTCGCTGCAGCAGCGGGTGAGCACCTCACCGGTCACGGTCACGCTGGTGACCCCCGACACCCTCGTGGCGGGCGGCCCGGGCGGCTTCCTGGCCGGCCTCACGTCCGGCTGGGAGGCGCTGGTCGCCTCCGGCGTGGTGGCACTCACCGTCGTGGGGGCCCTGCTGCCATGGCTGGCGATCGTCGCCCTGATCGCCGTCCCGCTCCTGGTGTGGCGCCGACGCCGGGCCGGTCGGGCACGGCAGCGGCAGTCCGCCTCGTCCGGCCTCCTGCCGCAGCCCCCGAGCACTGTGGGCGATGGACCCGCCTCGGGCTCCGGGCCCGACCGAGAGCCCCGCGAGTAGGGCTCTCGGACTCCTACGTCCCCTTTTGGGGGACAGACTCGATGGGCCCCTCGTCGTACACTCGCGGGTGGGGAGGGGTATGTGACCGTACGTTCGAAAGGACGTAGTGATGACGTCGGGGGGCGTCGATCCAGCGGTCGCCGCAGCCGCGGACGTGGTCTCGGATCGCGTCCGCGGACGCGTCTCCTAGTCCCGCATCACCCACCGGAGACCGTCGGTCTCGACGAGGACCCCTGACGCGTCGGAGTAGCGGATCCGGGGCAGCTCGCCGTCGGCGACGAGCACCTCGCCGGTGCGGCCGTCCAACACGTCGCCGCGCGTCTCGGTGCGCCACAGGTAGACCCAGTCGCGGTAGGTGGCGAGCCCGTTGCCCTCTCCGCCGGACCACAGCTGCTCACCCGATACAAGGTCGTACCCACGCGTCTTCTCGCCCGGGCAGACGAGCACGGACGCGCCCGTCACGCAGAGATCGGGGTCGCCGGGCGCCGCGGCCGCCTCAGTGCCGCGGGCCGCGTCCAGCCACACCACCCGGCCGGCCTCGGCGTCTCCGACGACCGCCTGTTCGCCGGCCCAGCCGAGGAACGGACCGATCCGGAAGGACGCCTGCCAGAGCGGCGCCCCGGTCCGCAGGTCGCGGGCTCCCGAGCGGGTGATCACCAGGTCGTTGCTCGCCATGGCCTGGTCGTCGGCCGACCACAGCATCGTGGCGGTCGGGAGATCCACCACACCGACCTGCGCCCCGGACTCCGGGTTGTCGGCCAGCACCAGGCTGGTGGCGTCCGCGGTGAGAATGCGGGGCGGCAGGTCCACCCGCCACTGCCCCTGCGGGTCCTCGACCTGACGGTTGCCCACAATGGCGCCGGTGTCGGCGGTGACGCTGAGCAGTTCCAGCGCGGCTCCGGCCGGGGTGTCCACGGTCCGCAGCGCATGCAGGGTGGCGCCATCGGAGCTGAAGCCGACCGTTGCGGTGGAGTCCCACGGCACGCCGCTGCCCTCGAAGGCCGCCCGCCAGGCGGTGGCCCCTGTGGCCAGGTCGATCGCCTCGACACCGTCGGTGGTCGCGAGGAAGGCCCGCCCGTCCCTGATCGCCCAGTGGGTGGCGCCGCCCAGGTTGACCGGGACGCCGCCGGTCAGGTCGGACGCCAGGGGCGGCCGGGCCGGGGCGGAGGGACTGGGGCTGGGGGTCGGCGTGGCGGCCGGTGCGCCGGGGGTTGCGCACCCCGAGGACAGCAACAGCACCGTTGCGATTGCCGCCGAGGCACGCCTCGACCCTCCTCCGATCCGCATGCCGGTCACGTTAGCGCAGGCCGCCCGCACCCGCCGGGGATCCGCGGGGTCAGCGTGCAGCGGCCTCCAGCCCCGTGTTGAGGCGGGCGAGCAGCAGCGCCTCGGCGAGGATCGCCCCGCGCAGCGCGCCGAGATCCTGCGACTCGTTCGGGGTATGGGGCCGCGAGAGCGGATCGCCCACCGCGGTCACGAGGATGCCCGCCCCGGGGAAGACCCGGGCCAGGTCGGCGATGAACGGGATCGAGCCGCCCACGCCCAACTCCACCGGCTCGACGCCGTAGCCGTCGGCCAGTGCCCGCTTCCCGAGCCGAACCGCCCACCCCGACGTGTCGGCGAGGAAGCCGTCACCGTGGTCGATGTCGCTGAAGGCCAGCTGGGCCCCGAACGGCGCATGACGGCGCAGGTGGTCCTGAAGTGCGCGGAACGCCTCCTCGCCCGACTGTCCCGGGGCCACCCGCGCGCTGATCACTACCGAGACCTCGGGCGTGATGGTGTTGGACGCGTTGGCCACGCTGGGGGCGTCGATGCCCGTCACCGTGATCGCCGGCTGGTGCCACAGCCGCCCCAGCAGCGGTCCGCTGCCGACGGGGCTCACCCCGGGGAGCAGGCCCGTGTCGCGACGGAGGTCGGCCTCGGTGTAGGGCGGGGTGGCGGCGTCGTGGCTGAGCAGGCCGTCCACCGCGACCGTCCCGTCGTCCGACCACAAGGTGGCGAGCAGCTTGATGGTGGCCAGCATCGCGTCCGGTACCGCGCCGCCGTACATCCCGGAGTGTGAGGCGTGCGCGAGGGTGCGGACGGTGAGGGTGAAGCGGGTGTTGCCCCGCAGCGAAACGGTCAGGCCGGGGGTGCGCGCATCCCAGTTCGCCGAATCGGTCACCACTATGACGTCGGCGGCGAGGGCGTCGCGGTTCTCCTGCAGGAAGTGCGCGAAGGACCGCGATCCGGCCTCCTCCTCGCCCTCGATGAAGACGGCCAGCCCGAGACCCAGATCGTCACCCAGGACGTCGCGCAGGGCGCGTACGGCGGCCAGGTGAGCCACCACGCCGCCCTTGTCGTCGGACGAGCCTCGGCCGTAGAGCCTGCCGTCCCGCTCGGTCAGCTCGAAAGCAGGGGTCTCCCACAGCCGCTCATCGCCGACGGGCTGGACGTCGTGGTGAGCGTACAGCAGCACGGTGGGACGGCCCGGCCGGGCCGCCCGGCTCGCCAGCACCGCCGGCATGCCGGCTTCCCCGGTCTCAGGGACGCCGGCGGTCTTGACCGTGACCTGGTCGAAGACTCCCGTCGCCTCGAACAGGGCCGCCACCGCCTCGGCGCTGCGCCGGACCTCCTCCGGCGGGAAGCCGGGGAAGGCCACCGACGGGATTCGCACGAGCTCGGCGAGCTCGGCGACGGCGGTGGCCAGTCCTGCTGTGACGGCAGCACGCAGGGCCGCTTCGGTGGGGTCGCTCATGGCCGTCATCCTAGGACGCCGGCTGGCGCAGCCCGGCGCGCAGGACTCAGGAGAGGCAGAGGCAGAACGGGTGGCCGGCAGGGTCGAGGAAGACCCGGAAGGTGGTGCCCGGCTGGTGATCCGCCTTCGTAGCGCCCAGCGCGATCACCTCGCCCTCGGCGAGGTCGAGGTCGTCGACCACCACGTCGAGGTGCATCTGCTGCGGGTGCTCCTGGCCGGGCCACTGCGGCGCGTGGTAGTCGGCCACCTGCTGGAAGGAGATGCACAGGCCGTCCTCGGACCGGATGTCGACCCAGTCGTTGTCGGCGTCCACCTCCCAGCCCAGCAGGGTGGCGTAGAAGCCGCCGAGGGCGGCGGGGTCGGGGCAGTCGATGACGACGCTGGGGTTTCGCGCGATGGGCATGCCGACACGCTACTGCGGGCGTCGCGGTCTGAGCTTGGCTGCCTGTGGGGTAGTGCCGGGGCGCGGGCGATGGCCGTCCGCGTTCGGGGCCTTGAGGGGCATACTTCGACACATGACACAGCCACTGAAGCCGGTGGTCCACCGGGACGGCGTGGTGCGTACCCTTGGCCGTCTGCTGCTGGGAGGCGCCCTCGGGTTCGCAGGGGTGAGTCACCTGACGGCTGCACGCCAGGAGTTCCAGGCGCAAGTGCCGGCATGGCTCCCGCTGGACCCGGACCTTGTCGTGGTCACCTCCGGGGTGGTCGAGATCGGGCTCGGGGCGGCTCTCGTGCTGGCCCCTCGCCGGCTGCGGCCGGCGGTCGGGTGGGCGGCGGCCGCGTTCTTCGTCGCGATCTTCCCGGGGAACCTCGCGCAGTGGAGCAGCCGGACGGACGCCTTCGGCCTGAACAGCGACGGTGCCCGGTTCGCCCGGCTGTTCTTCCAGCCGGTGCTGGTGGCTTGGGCGCTGTGGGCCACCGGAGCATGGCGCGCCTGGCGCCGGCCAGCGGGATCGGC